>NZ_CP166252.2:0-39613 GCF_041281685.2 Sulfitobacter rhodophyticola
CCCCGGACTTCTAACAAAGGTTGCGTCTGCTCTTTTCAGGAACCGCTTTCAGATGGGAGGGATCGGTCAGACGCCCCTTGTGATGATCTGCTGCAACACGGTCCGATTAGTTACCATAAGTCATCTTACAGGTCGCGCATGCGCAGACACCGGATAATCCGACCCGACGATCAGCTTGTAGCGCGCCGGACGCTGCGGCATTAAGCGCGGTATGACAGCACGCCTGCCCCTGATGGTCTTCACCGATCTCGATGGAACCCTCATCGACCATGATACCTACACTTGGGCCCCCGCAACGGAGGCGCTGAACGCACTCAACCGCCTATCGGCCGGGATCGTTCTGGCCAGCAGCAAGACCGCGGCAGAGGTCAGCACCCTGCGCACCACGCTTGGCCTGAATGCCTGGCCCGCGATTGTGGAGAACGGCGCAGGTGTTCTGCCGCCGTGGGTGTCCGATGTTCAGGAAAGCGCCCGATACGACGCGCTGCGCAGCGCTTTGGGCAAGGTGCCGGATGACCTGCGCGTCCTGTTCATCGGCTTTGGCGACGTGACGGCGGAACAGGTGGCCGACATGACCGCCCTGCCCGTTCCGGATGCCGCCCTCGCGCAGAAGCGCGCTTTTTCGGAGCCGGGTCAATGGGTTGGCACGGATGCCCAGAAGGCCACGTTCCTGACCCATCTTGCGGAACATGGCATAACCGCACAGCAAGGCGGGCGATTTTTGACACTGTCTTTCGGTGGCAACAAGGCCGACCAGATGCGCCAGATCATCAAGGACTACGAACCGCAGCACACCATCGCCCTTGGCGATGCGCCCAACGATGTGCAGATGCTGGAAGCCGCTGACCATGCCGTCGTGATCGCCAACCCGCATCGCCCGCCCCTGCCCCGCCTCAACGGCGAAGCCGCCGGGCGCGTCATCCGGACCAGCGCCGCTGGTCCTTCGGGATGGAATTTGGCCATACAGGGCCTACTTCAACGACTTCAACTGCACTAGGACCAAACGACATGGCCGACTTCCACCAGAACGGAAACATCACCACCCTGCACAATCTACGCACCCGTTCTGTCGGCGAAATGGAGCATGAGCTTGCCATCTTCGCGCAGGCGCGGAAGATTTCACTGATCCTGCCCTGCCTGTTCTCTGAACTTGAACGCGAAGCGATGCCGAACATCCTGTCGGAACTGGCCAAGGTGAAATACCTGCACCGGATCATCATCGGGCTGGATGCCGCGGACGAAGCGGAATACCGACATGCCAAGGCGTTCTTCAAAGGTCTCGACCAGAACCACATCGTGATCTGGAACGACAGCCCGCGCATGCTGGCGCTGGGGGAACGGCTCCAAGCCATGGGGCTGGCACCTTCCGAAAGCGGCAAGGGCAAGAACGTCTGGACCTCGCTGGGATATCTGATCGGCTGCGCGGACAGCGCGGTGATGGCGATCCACGATTGCGACATCCTTACCTATGACAAGGAATTGCTGGCCCGGCTGATCTATCCAGTGGCCAACCCCGATTTTCCCTATCAGGTGGCGAAGGGGTATTATCCTCGCATCGGCGGGACCAATCTGAACGGCAGGGTCACCCGCCTGCTGGTCAGTCCCTTGCTGATCGCCCTCAAGCGGGTGATCGGGGATCGTGACTATATCGATTACCTGCGCAGCTTCCGCTATCCCCTGTCGGGCGAATTCGCCATGCGCACGGCTATCCTGCCCGACCTGCGTATCCCGTCTGACTGGGGTCTGGAAATCGGCGTTTTATCAGAGGCTTGGCGTAATCTGGCGCCCAAGGCGGTTTGCCAGGTCGATATCTCCGACGCCTACGATCACAAGCATCAGGACCTGAGCCCGGACGAGGCGGACGCGGGCCTGAACCGCATGTCCACCGACATCTGCAAGGCGATCTTCCGCAAGCTGGCGGCGGATGGCACCGTGTTCACGGCAAATGTCTTTCGCACGCTCAAGGCCACCTATTATCGCTGCGCGCTGGACCTGCTCGAAGCCTATTACAACGACGCCAAGATGAACGGGCTTTCCGTGGACCGCCACACCGAAGAACGCGCGATCGAACTGTTTGCGGAGAACATCATGCGCGCCGGTCAAGTGTTTCTGGATAATCCGCACGAGACGCCTTTCATTCCCACATGGAACCGCGTCCATGCCGCGGATCCGGCGTTCCTGTCGGACATGCATGCCGCGGCCAAGGCGGATGAGGCGGAATACACCTGAGCGTCAGCCGCGATTGGTGATCCAGCGGCATTGATACGGGGCCAGCGTGATGGCGTCCTGCATCATGTCCACCTCCTCCCCGCTCAGCAGATCTATCCATGTTTCATCATCGATTAGGTTCATCGACATGTGGGACACCGCAATCGGCTGATTGCTGACGTTGTGCAGGGCAAAGATGGACTGGGACCGGTCAAGGCTCTGCCGCCAGACCCCAAGGACGCGGTTGTCCAATGGCATCGTGAACTGGGTGGCATTGGGGTGAAACGCGGATTGCTGCGCCCTGATGCGCAGGCGGTCTGACAGCGCGGTCAGGACCCGGGCGTGCGGTGTCGTTGGATCATCCAGCAGCGCGTTCAGCTTCGGGTAATCCCAGCGATGGCGGTTGATCCCCCGGTTCATCCCCCGCCGCTTGACCTGCGCATGATCGTTCGGGGTGGCCAGCATCGAATGGATGTAAAAGGCCGGAATACCCTCCAGCGACATCACGATGGTCTGCGAACAGATGAAGCGTTCGAAGTGGAAATCACTGTCACCGGCAAATGTCGTCCCGGTCGCCTCATAGAATGTCGTGTTGATCTCGTAGGGGGCCTCTCCCCCGTCCGGTAGGGCGCGCATGGACACCAGCCCGCCGATCTCCTTGATGGTGTCGATCATCTTGGCCTGCTCTTTTGCAGGCAGGATGCCTTCAACCGGGCGCATCCCGATCCCGTCATGGCTGGCGGTGAAGTTGAGATAGGCACACCCGAACTGCGCGGGCGGCATCCCGCTTTGCCAGCGCCGCAGATACTGCGCTGTGCCGGACATCACCGCATGCAGGATCAATGGCGGCAGCGGAAAATTGTAGATCGCATGCGCCTCGTTCCGGTTGCCGAAATAGCTCAGGTTCTCGGCCTTCGGAACGTTGGTTTCGGTCAGCAGGATGATCGTTTCCGTCGCGTAGTCGCACAGCAGGCGCATCAGCTGCACGATGGCGTGGGTTTGCGGCAAGTGGATCGATGGCGTGCCCGCTTCTTTCCAGACAAAGGCCACCGCATCCAGCCGGATGATCCGCACCCCGTTGTCCACGTGCAGCCGGATGATCCGCAGGAATTCCAGCAGAACTTCGGGGTTGCGAAAATCCAGATCGATCTGGTCATGGCTGAACGTACACCAGACATGCCGTGGCCCGTTCGCGGTCTCCACCTTCTGAAGCAGCGGTGTCGTGCGGGGGCGCACGGTATCGGCCAGATCATCCTCGGGCGAGGCTTCAAAGAAGAACCTGTCATAGGGCGCCTGCCCCTGCCGATAGGCGTTGAACCACGTGCCCTGGCTGGACACATGGTTCAACACCAGATCGGACATCAGGTGAAAATCGGTGCCGATGCGGTTGATGTCAGCCCAGTCGCCCAGCTGAACGTCGACCGACCGGAAGTCGGAAACCGCGAAACCGTCGTCGGACGTATGGGGAAAAAACGGCAGGATATGCACGCCATTTACGACCCCCTTCATGCGCCGCAACAGAAAATCATGCAGCAGATCAAGCGGCTTGTGCGCGCCATCCAGAATGGAGTTGCCATAGGTGATCAGCACCGCGTCCTGTTCAGTCCACAGGTTGTTGCTTGGGGTGCGCCCCGCTTGCGCGGCCGCGTTCCGTCGGGCCAGAAGGCCTCCACGATCTTGCTGAGCAATATGTCAGCGTCAACGTCGGGATAGATCTGCCGGATCAGTGCCGCAAGGCGCGTGCTGAAGGAGCGGGTCCTGGTTTTTTGCATAAAGAATGAAGGTCCGAAAACTGTTCCGCATACAAGATGATGCGTTGAGCCAAGAAGCAATGCCCGGATGAATGCATCGTTCGGGGGAATTAGCAGGGCCATTCCCCCGCGCTGCACAATATTTGGTCAGAAACCTCCGGCCTGGCCGATCCCTGTCGGATGGCTGGCCTCAGATCGGACCCCCCTGCCCCGCCGCGGTTAACAGTTGTTAACTCTATGGCGGTGTCCTATATCTTGTGGCTCCACGGTCCGGTTTTGCGACCTATGGATAATCCTCTTGACTTGGCGGTGTGAATCGCGGCCTAACTGTTTCAAGTTGCGCAAATAAGCAACGAAAAGCAGGAAAAGAGCAACCATGATTCAGACAGCACCGATTTCGGCGGCGTTCCAGTCCGATGTCACGGGACAGATGGCGGCACGCCTGAAGACTGCGTTGACCACGCATCTACAGCAGGTCTATGCCCCGGATCAACGCAAAAGTCTGAGACTATTCAGCGCAACAGAGACTGCAGAGCTTCTGGGCGTCTCCGGGCAGTTCCTGCGCAAATGCCACAGCGATGGCACCGTGGTGGAGCCTGCCGTGAACAAGGGCGGGCGGCGGTCCTATTCCGGGGACGAAATCTGGGCGATGCGGCAGGCGCTGGAAGCGGGATCGCGCACGCCGGGCAAATACGTCCCCGGACGCCGTGCGGGAGACAAGTTGCAGGTCATCCAGTTGATGAACTTCAAGGGCGGGTCCGCGAAATCGACCGCGACCATTCATTTGTGTCACTATCTTGCCCTGAACGGGTATCGCGTACTGGCGGTGGATCTGGACCCGCAGGGCAGCCTGACGGGATTTTGCGGGCTTCAGACAGAGTTGGAATTCGACGGACCCACGATCTATGACGCGCTGCGGTATGAAGACCCCCTGCCCTTGTCCGATGTGATCGTGGACACGTATTTTCCCGGCCTCGATCTGGCCCCTGCCCGGCTGATCCTCAGCGAGTTCGAGACTGAAACAGCCGTCAACGCCGGTCGCGGTGCCGCATTCTTTGAGCGGCTTTCAAGCGCGTTAGAGCCTGTTCAGCACAATTACGATGTCGTGATCATCGACAGCCCCCCTGCCCTGGGGTTTCTGACGCTGACCGGATTGTTCGCCGCCACCTCCGTGCTTGTTCCGATGACGCCCAGCATGCTTGATCTGGCCTCGACGCAGCAATTCATCGAAATGACCTCTGCTTACCTCGGCGTGATCGAGGAAAGCGGCGTGCGCATGGATCATGATTTCTTCAGCTTTCTGATCACAAGAGATGATCCAAGCGATATTCCAAGCCAGCAGATCGTATCCCTGATGCGTGCGCTGTTTCAGGATCGGATCGTGCCATCGACGGCCTTGCGCAGCACGGCCGTTGCGGATGCGTCGATGCTGAAGATGTCGATCTACGAGGTTGCGCGGGCCGACATGACGCGCAGCACCTATGATCGGGCGCGCGCCAGTATGGATGCGGTTGGGAAGGATATCGAAAACCTGGTTCAGAAAGCATGGGGGCGTCATTGATGGCACTCGACAAGAACAAGGCGGGCATCATGGCCGCAATCTCCGCAGCGACGGCGGGCACGGATCCGTCAGATACGCCGCAGGAAAGCGCGCGCGCGCATCGCACGTTGCCGAAGGGCACCGTAGGGTCTGTGCGGGCCGGTCTGGGCGGCATTCAGGAGATCAGGACGATCTCCATTCTGCCCTGGGGGCCGCACGACCGCCTGCAGTTAACAGCTGTTAACTCCCTTGATGAAGAAGTGGTGAGCCTGGCCGAAAGCATCAAGGCAAGCGGGCAGCAGGTGCCGGTTTTGCTGCGGCCTTCGGACCATCAGGACGGCAAATTCGATGTTGTCTATGGCCGCCGCCGTATCCTTGCCTGCGAACAATTGGGGATCCCGGTCAAGGCCCTGATCCGCACGCTGGACGACAGTGAGGCGTTGATCGCCAAGGGGCTGGAGAATGCCAGCCGACAGGATCTGAGTTTCTATGAACGCGCGCGTTTCGCCCATGCGATTCTTGAACAGGGCCACACGCGCGAAGAGGCACAGCAGGCCTTGTCGATCAGCAAGAACACCCTGTCGCAGCTTGAACGTGTGGCGCGGCTGATCCCGGATGAGGTCGGCATGGCAATCGGGCCTGCCCATGGCGCGGGGCGCCCCAAGTGGATGGCGCTTGCCGCTGCACTCGAAGGGGGGCCATTTCCGAAGAAGAACTGTTCGATGTGCTTGCCGGGATGCCCGACGACACGGGGTCTGACGCGCGGCTGCAACGGGTGCTGGACACCCTTGGCAAACGCGGCCCGAAAGAGGCCCGCCCGGCTGAGCGGTCACCGATGTCAGGCGCTGTCGTGAAGTCGACCAAGTCATCCGTGACGCTGACGGTCAAGCGGGCAGGGGACACGAAGCAATTTGCAGACTGGCTTGATGTGAATATCGACCGTCTGATCGAAGATTCCTACCGGGCGTTTCAGAACGACTCCGGAGGATGAGCCGGTTAACAGCTGTTAACTGGAGGATTGAGGATATGAGCAGACAAGGAGGATAACGCAAAAAGAAACCCTCGAAACCGGAGTTCCGAGGGCTGCAACGCCTAGGCGCTGATTGTTTTCGCACTTCAATCCTAGCAGCCCGCGAATCACCACACAACAAAAAACGCTCTTGGGCGAACGGGTATCTGCTGCGGTCTACACATTATGGAACATTTGAGACATGCCCCGTTCGGGGTCACTGGGCCCGTCGGGCACCGGGACGGTATTTCCGTGCCAACTGGATGGCGCAAGGCATCGCCCGCGCTTGTGCAAGCCGAACACCTTGCAGAGGCCGGTGCGGCCGTCACGGTAAACAAAAGCAGAGCCGTCGTTGCCGTGAAACGGGTCGCGGCCTGCATCGGGCTGAAGGCGGCGGATCTTCTGCTGCTTGACACCTTGGCGGCCTTTACGCAGCCGCAGGATTGGGAGGCGGGCAGGCGGCCCATCGTGTGGCCGTCAAATGCCTATCTGATGGAACAGACGGGGTTTTCGCTGTCTACCCTGAAGCGCCACGCCCGACGGCTTGCCGAAATGGGCGTGATTGCCTTTCAGGACAGCCCCAACGGCAAACGCTGGGGGAGGCGGGATGCAAAGGGTGTGATCATCGAGGCTTACGGATTTGATCTGTCCCCCTTGGGTGCCCGGGTGGAGGAGTTTGAAGCGCTTGCGGCTGATCGGGCGGCGGAGCGCGGGCTGTGCCAGCAGTTGAAACGGCAGATCACCATTGCCCGGCGGCGCATCCGTGCACGGCTGGAAATCAGAGAACTGCACCGGGACGGGGGAGGGCTCAGGGAAGCGTTTGACGCGCTTGTGGCACAGCTTCCCAGCCCGCGTGCATCATCCGAGGTCCTGAAGGTGATTGTCGAGCGGTTCCTGGACCTGCTGCACCGTGTGGAGACGATGTTGAGGGCGGACCCTCAATCACTGGAAAACACACCAGAGGCGATACGTGAACGGCAGGAAATGACCCCCAGGGAGGCCGGAAATGGACCCCATATACAAACTACAAATCAACTTCATTCTGTAAAGTGTAAGGGCTTTGAAAAAGAGCATGATGAAACCGGCACGCACGACCAGCAGGCTGAGGCGTCTGTTCAAGCCGTAACCCGGTGCGAGACGACAAGAGAGCCATGCGCACCCAGGATGGGAATTGACTTGCCCATGATCCTGCAAGCCTGCCCGGAGTTCACCTCCTGGGGCCGCGATTTGGGTGGCCACATCCGTGGTTGGCCTGATTTCGTGCGCCTTGCTGGGAAATTGAGACCGATGGTCGGTGTGTCAGAACATGTCTGGCACCGGGCGCAGAGCCAGTTGGGCAAACCGGCCGCCGCCGCCGCATTTGCGCTTGTTTTTGAAAAGGTGCATTCAGGCCATGTGGCGTCTCCCAGCGGGTATTTGCGCGGTATGGTCGAGAAGGCCGAAGCGGGGGAATTGCATCTGGAACGCAGTTTCTTTGGTCGGCTGAGCGCGCGCGCGGCGTGAGAAATATGGGAAATACGCTTCGATATCCTTGCAAATCTTCTGTTGGATGGAATAAATGCAAGGTATGATCCTTCGAAAGCATCAAGAAAAGCTTGAACAGGCTCTGGATACGCAGGCCGGGGTTGTCCTTCTTGGGCCGCGTCAGGTGGGCAAGACGACACTGGCGCAGGATATCGCGGAACAGCGCGGTGCCGTCTATCTGGACCTTGAGCGGAATGCAGATCGCCAGATACTGGAGGAACCTGATCTTTATCTTGATGAGCGGATGGGACAGCTTGTCGTGATTGACGAGGTTCAGTTGATGCCGGGTCTCTTTGGCACGCTTCGGGGCCAGATTGACCGACGGCGCAGGGCAGGGCACCGGACCGGGCAATTCCTGCTGTTGGGATCGGCGTCCAACACGCTGTTGCAGCAAAGCGCTGAATCGCTGGCGGGGCGGGTAAGCTACCATGAGTTGACGCCTTTCATTCTTGACGAAGTGGGGCAGGGGGCGTTGCAAGCGCTTTGGCTGCGCGGTGGTTTCCCGGAAAGCTTTCTGGCGGGGTCGGAGCATGCCAGCCTGACCTGGCGCGAAGATTTTATCCGCACGTATCTTGAACGTGATATCCCGTCATTCGGCCTGCGCATCCCGGCCGAGACCCTGCGCCGTTTCTGGACCATGCTGGCGCATGAGCAGGGCGGTTTGCTGAATGCCGCGAGGATCGCCGCCGGTTTGGGTGTGTCGGGTCAAAGCGTGGCGCGCTATCTTGACCTGCTGGTGGACCTGATGCTGGTGCGCCGCCTGCCGCCATGGCATGCCAATGCGGGCAAGCGGCTGGTGAAATCGCCCAAGGTTTATATCCGCGACGCGGGCCTGGCACATGCGCTGCTGGGGTTGGAGACCGAGGAGGCGTTGCTTGGGCATCCGGTCGTCGGTGGGTCCTGGGAAGGGTTCTGCATTGAGAACCTGATCGCTGCGGCTCCGCGCGGCACGGAGGCCAGTTTTTACCGGTCCTCGGCCGGGGCGGAGATTGACCTGATCCTCAAGCTGCCTTCCGGTGCGCTTTGGGCGATTGAAATCAAGCGTACTACTGCGCCGAAGGTCACGCGCGGTTTCCATATCGCCGCTGATGAGCTTGATGTCGCGGAGCGGCTGCTGGTCTATGCCGATGCGCGCGAGGTGCCGGGGCAGGGCGGGCTGCGCGCCGTTCCCCTGTCCGGTGCCATTGACCGGTTGCAGACGATCTAAAGCGCGGCAGAACTCAGGCTTCTGCGGCGACCATTTCCTTGAGGCCATCGCGCCATCCGATCTGGGGATGGAATGCCAGTTTCGTCTTGGCTGCGCGGATATCATACCGGGGCACGCGCGCATTCCAGTCCAGTATGTCGCCCTGACCACCATTGAACCCGGCGGTGGCCAGACGCCGGACTTCGTTGGCAAGGGTATGGTTCAGGATCGCCTTTCTACCGGCAATATTGAACGTCTGATTGGCCGCCTCTTCACGTTCTCCGGCCAGAACAAGCGCCCGGCTGACATCGTCGACATGAACCCATTGCACGGGGTGCGGTGCATTTCCGGCACCGTTTCCGTTGACGGCATTTGTCACCATCTGGGTCGCGAACTGGGCATTTGCACCATAGACCATGGCAGGTCGGATGATCACTGTTTCCACAGGACGGGCAGACGTCCGCAACATCCGTTCTGCTTCGGCCTTGGCGGCGGCATAAAAGCGAAAATAGGGATTGGGGTGCCCGTCCAGTTCGGGAAGCGCACCGCTTTCGGTCTGCGGGATCGGTCCCCATTCGGTTTCCGGCCCGTAGACCGACACCGTGCTGGCAAAGACAATGCGCCGGATCCCCGCCTTTTTTGCGCCGTCAATGAGGGTCTGCAGCGCGGCAAGGTTTTCCGTCGCCGGAGACTGGACGCCCTGATGGGCCGCCCCGCGCGACATCCGGTTCGATTTCCATGCCAGATGATACAGCGTATCGACCCCGTCTAGGGCGGTCAGGACGGCCTGTGGATCAGACAGGTCCACTGGCATCGTCTTTGCCCCCATGTCTGCAAGCGCCGCGCCGTTGGCGCTGTTACCGCCGGGCCGGAGGGCCGCCTTGACGGTATGCCCGCCCTCCATGAGACGCGCACATAGGCGCATTCCGACAAATCCCGTTGCACCGGTCACAAGAGCAATCATGTCACTAAAATCCTTGCATTGGTCATTTCAATCATCTGTGGCTCAGAAAAAACTGGACGATCTGGTTGGTGGCGCTGATGTCGGTCCGGCTGGGCCCGAGCCCCATCAGATTACCGAATGTCTTTGATCTTGATCCGGCCCAGAGGTGGCCCAGTCCGGGCACGACACAAAGCGTCACTTCGCCCCCTTTGGGGCATCCGCGCCAATTCGTGCAGGTGACGCCGGATGGCTGTGTGGTCTGGGATTTCTGGGTGCACCGGTTTTCCTTTGCCATAAACGCGATGCCATCGGTCACCGCAGGCTGTTTGCCGACACGTTTGAATTCACTCTGCCCGCCTGAAAACGGGGCGAACGTGTCCTCCCTGCCATGCAGGTGGAAAACAGGGATGGGGCGACCGGGGTTACAGTTCTGATTGCTCAGCGCGATTGTGGCACCGGAAGGTGCCACGGCAGCAATCGAATTCGACCGCTTGCAGGCCAGCGCGTAGGCCAGCATGGCGCCGTTGGAGAACCCGGTGACATAGGCGCGGGGTTCAACCGGGACAATGGTGTTGAGGTCGGCCATGATTGCGCTGAAAAAGCCGAGATCGTCCAATCCGCGCCGCTGCGCACCACCGCAGCATTTCCCGACGTTCCAGCTGCGCCGGAATCCATTCGGGTACACCACGATGAAGTTCTGCGCGCCCCGCGCATTCTGGAACCCGGCAATCCGTTCGAAATCGGTGGCGGTCGCAAAGGCGGGGTGAAAGGCCATCAAAACCGGCCAGGATGACCGGGCACCGGGATTGGCGGGAAGATATGCGATGTATTCCCTGTTCAGACCGGATTGTTTGATTGTCCGTTCAATCCGGGCCCCCTGGCTTTGGCCTGATGCGCCTTGGGCACAGAGGGAAACGAACAGGAACAGGGCCGCGAACACAGCCATACCGACACGTGTGCGACGAAGTCCGAAAGAGGTCATGTGTGGTGCTCCCGATCTGTCAGCTGTTGGCGCTTTTCTGCATCCAGCCCACGACATAGGCCACAGGGGCCGTCCGCCGGAGCCACATGCCCGTCAAGCCAAGATTGCGCGGGGTCAGTTCACCGCTTTGGACGCGTTGGTAGGCGTTTCGCATGTGGAATTGCCCAAACCGATTCCATGTTTCTTCGGTGGTGTCGTAGACTTCGACCGTGTCAAATCCGGCCTCCAGACCCACATCGGTGTATTGCAGCGCCGTTTCGAGGTAGTTGACCCGCGGCTGGATTTCGGTTTCGGCACGCAGCAGGGAATCTGAAAACACCAGGTATCCGCCGGGTTTCAGCACCCTCAGGGCTTCGCGCAGGAAATCGGCGCGGGTATTGAAGTGGCACATCGCCTCAACGCAGATGATATTGTCGATTTCGCCATCCCCGAATTCCAGATCAGCCGCGTCCATTTCCTGAAAATTGACTTCGGGAAGGCGTTCCTTGCACGCAGCGATCTGTTCGGGCGAGATGTTGATGCCGGTCACGTTCTCCGGGGCGAAGTAGCGCAGCAGATGGCGTGTCGTTGCCCCCTTGCCGCAGGCGACATCGAGGATCCGCCCGGATTTTTCGGGGATGAAAGACAGCAAAAGCTCAAGCAGGTTTTCGCATGCCTCGTTCTGGCTTGACGTGGATTGGGTCCAATACCCCCAGTTCCAGAATTCCGTGCCCCGGAAAATTTCGCTTTCGCCTTCATGGGCGAGGTGCATGGCGTAGAACCTGCGAATGCGGTCGTTATATTCCATCTCCGCTTCGGGGTTTGTGTCTGCGCGGCCCGCCCACCGCGGCGCGGGCGTGAACCGGGGTGCCTGTTGGCCACCCCCAAAGCGGTTCGTCCCTGTCTGACCCTGTTGGGCAAAGCGCGGAAGGCTTCCCGGTCGTCCACCACCTGCGCCCGCGCCCGTTTGCCCGGTGTTCTGATCATCGACTTTCGCGTCTGCCATCGTGCCGTTCTCCATACAAAGATCAAGCTAAAAAGGTCTTATCACATTGGAAAGGCTACGAAAAATTACAAAAAATTACTTGCTGGACAACACTTCAATTCAAATCGCCAATACCAACGCCTTCCACTTCAAACCGGATTAAACGAGGTTAAATGAACCTCCCTTAGCGCCGCCACTGTCCTGCGCCGCCGCCTGGGTTCTGTCCACCGAACTGTCCGCCACCCGCAGCAGCGCCGCCACCTTGTCCGGGCCAGCCCGCGCCGCCCTGTCCGTTGCGCTGAGCCATGAGGTAAAGCGCCATGCGGCGCCAGAACATCGCCTGTTGCATCGGGTCAGCGTTTTGCATCGGGCCGCCCTGGGCATTGCCCTGGCCGAACTGTCCGCCCGCTGCCTGACCCTGACCACCAGCACCGCCAAATCCGCCGGCATTGCCGCCGCGATTTGCGAACCAGCCCTGTCCCGCACCGCGCTGTTGACCGCCGAAACCACCTTGTCCCGCGCCGCCGAAACCACCTTGCCCGGCGGCTGCGCCGACCCGACGAAATCCCTGTTGCTGTCCGCCAAATCCGCCTTGTCCTGCGGCCTGACCCTGTTGTCCGGCACCCCAACGGCGTTGACCTTGTTGGCCTGCGCCAAATCCACCGTCCTGCGCCTGACCGCCAAACGCGCCGCCCTGACCAAATCCGCCACGACCGCCAAAATTACCCGGATTGGGGCCAAATCCGCCCCGTCCCATGCCGCCTTGCATTCCGGCTCCAAATCCACCCTGACCGCCGAAACCGACACGTCCGCCGCCGGCGTCACCATTGCGCAGTGGTTCCGCAACGGCAGCCGTTTCGCTTTTTGGCCCGCTGTCTTTTGCCGAATCGTTCATTGTCGTCATCCTCCAGATAATTTTGGATAGGATATCAGTACCATAAAATGCCGATTCTGGGTATGTTGAATGCATGACGGCCCTTGGGCCGGATCAGCGCGCGACCACTTCGGAAGGTTCAGCAGAATGGACAAACCTATGGATTTTGTGACGATTGTTTCCGGGCTGCCCCGATCAGGGACGTCGATGATGATGCGGATCCTTGAGGCGGGGGGCATTGCACCCGTTCAGGACAAGCAGCGCACCGCGAACGAGGACAATCCGCGCGGGTATTACGAGTACGAACGGGTCAAGGCGCTGCCGACCGACAAAAGCTGGGTGCCCGATGCGCGGGGCAGTGCGGTCAAGATCATCTACAAGCTGGTTTACGAACTGCCACAGGGCATTCCGTACCGGGTTCTGTTCATGCAGCGCGAGATTGCGGAAGTCGTGCGGTCGCAGGAAAAGATGCTTGAACGCGAAGGGCTGGACCCGGGGCGCGATCAGCGTGACATCATTGCCGACCTATTCCAGTCCGAAATCATGGCGTTTCGGAACTGGGTGGCTGCACAGCCCGACATGAAGATGCACGTGGTGGACTACGCCAGTGTCATCGCCAGCCCCGAAGAACAGATGGCACAAATCTCCGCCTTTCTGGGCGGCGGGCTGGACATTGCCGCCATGACCGCCGTGGTCGAACCGGACCTGTACCGCAACCGCGCCTGACCCGTCGGGCGATGTCTGCGCTCAGCTGGGTTGCTCAGGGAATCCAGCCCCAGATTTCCACCAGAACGAAACGCACGAAGAGCCGGGAGTAGGCTTCCCATACGCGCATTTCGGGGCCTTCGATCTTGGCAAATCCGGTCATGCCGGGCCGGAATGACCCGTCGTCATTCGCCAGACGGGTCCGGACCCGCACCACCTGCCCAAATTCCTGACGTTCCGCGACCGGCGCGATGGACGCGACCGTTCCGACCCATTCCTTGCCGGGCATCGCCCATGACTTCAGCCGAACCAGCTGTCCGATCTTGATCAGGCTGATGTCGGTTTCGGGGAGTTGGATTTCCGCCTGCGCGAACCGGTGGTCTTCGATTTCCATCAGCAGTTCACCGGTTTGCAGATAGGTCCCGCGGACCGGTTTTTCGTTGATGATCACGACCCGTCCCGGGACCGGCGCGACAATCTCCGTGTCCTTCAAAAGCTGTTCGTAATAGGCGACCTCGGCGGAAAGCCGGTCGATGTCGGCACGGGACGCGGCGATTTCGCTTTCCTGTGCCAGCGCCTGCACGTTCTCCAGATTGGCCTGTGCGGTGCGCAGGTCTGCCTTGGCGGTTTCAAACCTGCTTTTGATCGCTTCGGCCTGTGATTGGGGAATGGCCCCGCGTTCAAGAAGTTCGTCGGCGCGTTCAGCCTCGGCTTCCAGAAACGGCAGTTCGACCTCCACGCGGGAGACCTGTTCTTCTGCAACGCGCAGTTCTTCGGGCGTGGCCCCGGACTGAAGGGTTTCGAACTGCGCTTCGGCCTTGGCCAGCGCGGCCTTGGCCACGGCCAGGGCATAGCGTTCCTCGATCCCTTGCTGGCGCGCCAGAACTTCACCGGCCTGAACCGTGTCGCCTTCGTCCACCAGGACTTCGGCAAGCTCTCCGGGGACGCGGGCAATCACCTGCACGCGGGTGTCGGGCAGGATCGCGAAATCGCCCCCGGCGTCATATTGATAGGGCAGGAACGCCACGAAAAGGAGGGTCACCAGCGTGGAGACAAGCAGCCCGCGCCGCACCCAGACGCCCCAACGGGTGCCCGCGTTCTTGGCATAGAGGCCGGGCAGGGGCCGTGCCGTCCCGACGGAGGTAGCTGCGGGCAGGGTCAGGGACCGGCCGCTTGGCACCAGATCATTCCGCGCGACGGGGACCGGCAATTGCCGTGATTCATCCCATGCGCCATCGTTACCCGATGACAGTATCGCGTCGCTGGCCGCCTTCCGTTCTGCCCTGATCTGTCTGGCGATCTGGGTGTGGAGCCGTCTGCTTTGCGATTTGGTGACAAGCAGCCAAAGCAGCATCAGGCCGATCAGGGATACGAACATGATCGCACCCGTCCCGCCAAACCGGCCCACCAGCGCGGTGGAGGCATAGGCGGCCGCCAGCGTCACGATGAAGGCAGTGAAAATGACGATGGAGAGGCCGTAGAGCAGAAACACCCACCATTGCCGACCCTGAACCGGCGGTAGTTTGCTGTTCTTGCCCCGGCCAAACAGCAAGCCCAGCGACCGTTCGCGCAGCAAAGGTTCGTCGAAATACGCCGTCATGAGGCGATAGCCTTCGCCGGACAGCAGGGGGAACGCCGAGATGAGGAAGCTGAACAGGCTGATCTGCGCCAGCAGTGCCACGAATTCCGAAAAGCCGGTGCCGCCCAGCCGGGACCCGTCCCAGAAGAAGGTGCAGAGCGCAAAAATCAACAACCGGGTCTTGAGCGCACTGGCAAAGACCCGCATTCGGCCTTCCCTTTCCAGCCGGAACAGGTTCGTGGTGTCGACTGCGAACCTGGGGATGACGAAAAACATGAAGGTGATGCCGAAGCCGGGCACCTCGGCGCCTTCGCGCTGGATGACCGCCCCCATGACCAGCCGGGTTGCCAGGTTCACGGTCAGCATCGACAGGGCCAGAAGACCGGCCAGACCCAGATTGGCGAAACCGGCGGTCAGGGTGGTCAGAACCTCATCAAGCCTGTGGAAAATGGACAAAAGCGCCACCACAGCAACGGGAAGGATCAGCCATGAAAACAAATGGGCAATCCAGCCGAACAGGGCGTTGAGCACACCCAGCAGCCCGGTTGGATTGAACAGCCTGATGGCCATGGTGCGGACCGGTTTCGGTGCGGAATCCTCGAACCGTGGCGCGCGCTGCGTTATCTTGGGGTTGGCGGGACCGCGCGGGGGCGGCGGGCTTTGTCGCTTCTTTGCCCCGGCACCGGGTTCTTCGAACAGGGTTTCGGTGAAGTCGTCTTCGAAAAAGACGGCATCGCTCAGATCGGTGGCGATTTCATCGTCAGGGCTGTCGCCGAACAGATCATCATCGGAATACGGACCCTCCGCCTCCTCCGCCGCATCGCCATCCGGCGCATCAGGCCCCTGTCCCGACAGGGAATGGTCGCCAGCGGATGCGGTATCCTTTACCGCCGCAGGTTCTGATGTGCCCTGTTCGAGTTCCTCAAGAAGCCCGCGCGTCACCATGTCTTGGGCGAATTCCTCGACCGCGTCGGGGGTAATGGTGATTTGCAGCCTGTGTGCGAAGGCCTTGCACATCGCATCAACCGAAAAACCCGACCCCAATCCGGTCAGCAACAGGGTCTCCGCATGGCCCATGCGAAACAGCGCACCGGTCGTGTTGTTCTTGGCATATGCGCCACGATCGGGACCATATCCATTGCCGTCCTGCGTGATCACCGCAGCATCGCACAGACGATAACATCGCCTGCCTTGGTCGATCTGTTGGGCCGATGCGCTATCAGGGGCCATTTCGCATTATTTCCAGTCTGTTCGTTGCTTATGGTTACTATACACGAAACCTGCGCGCGTGTTGAAAATCATGACAAATTTGGCGCAGGGTGCTATTGATCGGGAACCGGATCGCTTCCGCGTTCGGGGGCAATCCGCCGCGACCTGACCGGGCAGAAGGAATTTCGTCAAACCCTGCGCGGAGTCCGGTCGCATCCGCGCATTCTATTGGAGTATCCGCGCATGGTTCCCTTCCTGTCTGACCGGGTCGCGCTGGTGACCGGTGCAAGCCGCGGATTGGGGGCGGGTACAGCGAAGATGCTGGCGCGTGCGGGGGCGACCGTTGTCCTTACGGCCCGCGATCAGGCCACGCTGGATGTGGTGGCTGACGACATCCGTGCAGAGGGGGGCAAGGTCGCCGCCTGCGCCGCGGAGCTGGCCGATGATAGCGCCGTAAGGCAGATGGTGGAGCAGACGGTCGACGCGTTCGGTCGCATCGATTTCCTGCTGTCGATCGGGGGATCCGCCGATGGCATCGGAACAGATCTGGACAGCGTCGCCCCCGATGTGTGGGCGCGCCTTTGGGAAGCCAATGTGACCGGGCCGCTGAACCTTGTGCGCCATATCCTGCCCGTCATGCGTCAGCAGCAGGCCGGACGGCTGTTTTTTCTGTCAAGTTCGGCCACGTTCCGGCCCATGTTCAACACAGGTGCCTATGGGGCCACCAAGGCAGCCGTCAACCATCTGGTGCAAAGCATTTCGGCGCAGCCGAACTACGGGGGCATCACCGCTTGTGCGTTCAATCCGGGGCCGATTGACACGCCGGTTTTCGCGCAGGTGTCAGCGGCGCTGTGGCAAGGGCAGACCAGCGACGCAACACGGTCGCCCGAAACGGCGGCGCGGCTGCTTCTTTGGTTGTGTTCGGCGGAAACGGAGGGGCTGACGGGCGAATTCGTGCAATGGAACAGCCCCAATACAATGGCTGCGGTCGGTGCTTTCCTGCAAAGGTATCAGATCAGGCAGGACGACTGATCAGGCGGCGGGCTGCCATCCGGATCCGGACATCGCATCGCTGATTTCCCACAGACGCGCGCCAGCGGCGGGATCGTCCGCGGCGGGCAGCACCTGACCGATGGCGCCCTGCCTGGCATAGATGGAAGCCTGGCCAGCGAACGCCGGGTCAATCAGAATTGACGCCACGAAACCGGCCGCCTGATCAGGAGACGCCATTTGATTGCGGAACCGCAGCAGCGCGGCCACCTCGGGCCGTTTGGCAAGAACGCGGTCCTCCAGCAGGCCGGTCCGGACATCGCCCGGATTTACGGCGCAGATCCTTGGGCCCGTTGCGTCCGCGCGCCGCATCAGAGAGGCCGTGAACATCATGCTGGCGAATTTTGCCCGCGCATAGGCATCCAGCGGCGCATAATCCTGCGCGCAGAACAGATCACCGAAATCCAGCCCGGACGTCTCCGCGATGTCACAGAAAAGATTGATGACATGGCCATCGGTCGTCATGTGTTCCAACAGGCCCCGCGTGATCAGGAACGGCGCCAGATGATTGACCGCAAAACTTGCTTCGATGCCGTCGGGGGTCATCCTGCGGTCGGTAAAGACGGCCCCTGCATTGTTCACCAGAACATCCACCTTGGGATGTGCCTGCGTTACGGCCTCCAGCAGATCAGCGATCTGCGCGCGGGACGACAGGTCCGCGGCAATGAAACTGCCCGGTGTGCAACTGGGACGAGACGAGAGTTCTTCCAGCAGGTCGGTGCCTGCGGCCTTGTTCCGGCCGGTCGCGATCACATGCGCGCCGCACCGTGACAGGATCACCGACAGCGCGCGCCCGATGCCCGCCGTGGCACCGGTCACCAGACAGACCTTGCCCGTCAGCGGTTTTGATCCCGATTCAAGCGCCTGCAGGAGCGGGGGCAATTTCGGCGTGTTATCTGCCACGCGTCCTTCGCGGCGCAGGTCTTTGACGATGGCCTGACTGCATTCGGCCAGCCCGGTCCAGCCCCGTCGGGCAGGCATGATCCCAAGCGCCTGATGCGCCGGGGCGACATCGGAAGCAACCATTTCGGTCGGATAGTCGGGCCGCACCCGGTCTTCCGTCGCCTGAGCGTCGGAAAACAGGCGCCCCAGCCGTTGAAGTTCGGCGGCCAGAATGTCGGGCGACAGGGTCACCTGATCGGCCACTTCCAGAACCTGGCCCGCCGCGGCCTCCGACCGCGCTGCCACGACAAGCGCCGCACAAAGGTCGAGCGGATGCAGGCGGCGGAACGGCGTCTGATCGGCGGCACTGACCCCGTCGATCATGATACGTTTCAACGTTGCGCGCAATTCGGGGTCCTGCGGATCATAAAGATCCGGGGCGCGGATCACGACCCAGTCGCAGCCCCGCGTCTGCTGCAGCACCGTTTCGGCGGTGCGCCCGGCATCGGCAGGCCCCGAAGGGGTCAGCAACACGATGCGCCGAATGCTGCCAGCCGCCGCGGTCGTGATCAGCGACGTGATGTGGTCAAGCCGCTTTGCGTCGGCACCGGCGGCGAACATATCAAGGATATAAAGTACATCGGCCTGTGCCAATGCGGTGTCCGGCGCGCTGGCCGCCTGCACATGCGCCCGGTCCGCCCCGTTGCCCATCGATTGCCCGACACGGATGATATCCCACCGGGCATCACCAAGTGCAGCAAGCAACGCACGGGCAAGCGTGGTATCAGGGCCGGATACCGCAACTTTCATCAGTGTTCTCCAATCGTCATGTTTTCGATGGGCAGATAGCTGGGAAACTTGACTGCCGTGGACGCATAGAATTCCAGACGTCCCAATACTTCCCTGATGCAATCCCTGGCCCGCATGCGCGGTCGCCACCCGAGCGCATTCAGCTTTGCCGCCGAGAACTTCGGCACCCCGACGTTGTGGCGCGACGCAAGTTCGGTATAGGGATTGTCCTCGCGCCCGACGTTCATGGCCTCCCACATGAGGGACAGAACATCATAGGCCGTTATCGGCTCTTCCCCGGCGACAAGAAAACATTGATTTGCCGCGGCGTCTTCCATCGCGACAAGCAAGGCCGCCGCGCCGATATCGCTGCCGTGAATCCACTGCATCGTGTCCCACATCCGGCGCAGGCCATCGGCGGCGTCGGGGTCGCGGATCAGGCGGACGATCATGTCATCGACAAAGGGGCTTTTGCGCCCCACGACCATGGTCGGACGCAGGATGCCATATTCAAACGCACCGCATTCGGCCGCCTCGAAAACGGCATCTTCGGCCTTGATAAGCGTTTCCCCCAGCGCATATTGCGCCGGGTTGCCGTGGGGTTCGCGCAAGGCATCGTCGGTCACGGGCCAAAGATCGGGTGTGCGGTGGGGGACGTAGACGTTGTTGGACGACGCCATCACGAACCGCCGCACGTTGCCTGCACAGGCGGCGACCAGATTGCGGGTGCCTTGGGTGTTCACCCGTTCAAGGTTGTCGGGATCAAAGGCCGGGAACGGACCGATCAGCGCGTTGTGAAAAACCACTTCGACCCCGTCGACGGCCTCCTTGATGGCAAGAGGGTCCGACAACTCTCCGGGGATGATCTCGATCCGGTCGCGATAATTGACCCGGTGCATTGAATCGGGCAGCGCGAGGATGCGCACGTCATGGTCCGTGCGCATCAAGGCTTCAAGAACGTATTGACCCACCGCACCGGAAGGGCCGGTTACCAGAATTTTCACACTTTCCGACCTCCCGATGACGATGGGACCGGGGCGGGCATTCCCGCCTTCGATCAGTTGTTGCCAAACCGGCCAGCGAAGGGCCCGGCATTGCCTTGCCCGCCGTCGCGCCGCCTTGCCGACATCATGTTTCGCATCATCATGCGCCGACGGTCACGTCTTTGCCTGAGCGCATTTCGCTGATCCGCCGTCAGATTTTGCATGTCCGGACGGTTGTCGCCTTCGCGGATGGCATCGTGTCGACGTTCGAATTCCTCGTCGTACAGCTTCAGCACCTTGGCACCGGTCATCTTGCCGTCCGCCTTTTTCGCCTGATCGATCTTGGCCAGCGCTTCGTGGCCGTCGGGCATGTGCAAAAGCGCGGAACGATAGCTGTTCTCGGCTTCCTCCACATTGTTTTCCGCCGCAAAGGCATCGCCGTAAAGCCGCTGAACCGCGGGATTGTAGCGCCGCTGGTTTATGCCGCTCAGCATGGCGCGCGCGTCGGTCAGGTCCTTCTGGGCAATCAACGCCTGCGCCAGACCGATCCGCGCGCGTGGGTTGGGTCGGCGCCCTTCGTCCTTGAGCACCTTGCGAAAGGCGTCGGCTGCGGCGGGATAATCCTCTTCGGCCATCCTTGCCTGCCCCAGCGCCAACAACAACGGCTGGCTTTCGGGGTTCCGTTCAAGCGCGTCTTCGATCACTGCAAGCGCCTTGCCGTTGTCGTCCTCCTCGGAATGGAGCCGCGCCAGCTGAAGGGTCAGCCTTGGGTCGCCCGGATTGGCGATCAGGGCAGATTTCAGCTGCTCTTTCGCGCCATCGGTCTTGTCGGCCCGTGCCATGACACCGGCCAGGCGGCGGCGCACCGAAGCTGAATTCGGCTCGATCTCCACCGCGCGTTCGAGCGCTTCGATCGCGGCATCGGGCAGCTTTTGGCGTTCATGCAGGGTCGCCAGCCCGGTCAGAGCCTGAACCGAGGTCGGATCAATTTCGAGCGCCTTGTGAAAATAGGTCTCGGCGTATTCCGAATTGTCCCCCCGCATGCCCACATGGGCGGCGGCAATGGGGGCGAAACGGTTCTTGGGGTCGATGTCCATGACCAGCTCGAAACTGGTTGCGGCATCTTCATACTGCTGCAAACGCATGCTGGTCATGCCCAGCATCATCAGGAACTGCGTGTTACGGGGTTCCTGCTGAAGCATCTTGACCAGTTCGCTCTGCGCCTCCTGCAGGCGGTTATCGCGCAGCAGGCCGCGGACAAACTGCATCCGTTGCGGATCAGTTGGCTCTACCTGCTGAACATTCGGGGTCCAGTTTGTCTGATTTGATTGGGGCATGTTTCAACTCCGTTCCTGGTGTTACCGCAAACCCATCACGGGCTTGCATTTCTGTCGTCGATCTCACGGTTCAAGTTCCTGACGTTTCGCATCACGGGCGGGCTGCGGAAGGATCGGTTCCGTGCCGGTGCTGGCCGCCACGGGGTCCGGCGCAGTGTCGGGATGTCCTGCGCAGGCCTGGCTTGTCGGCAACGCGCCGTCCGCCTGTGCGGCCTCGATGACCTCGCGGAGGCCTTCGTAGATGGGGACCGATGGGTAAAAGCCCATCTCCTGCTTTCCCTTGGATATATCATATTGCTGGACGTAGCGGCTCCATGTCCTTGTCTGATCCGGGACCCGGTCCTCGCGGGTGGCCAGATCCGTCGAAATCCGCGTCACCCTGCCAATCGCGCGGTAGGTCACGGTGTCGGGACCTGCGACGTTGAAGGTGTTGTTGGCCGCCTTCTTTTCGAGACAGGCACGCAGGATGGCTTCGACGGCATCACTGATATGAACGAACTGCCGCTGTTGTTCGCCCTGCTCTCCGGTGCCGAATTCGGGACGTGGGGCGACTTCGCGGACCAGCCGGTCAAACATCGGGTCCCCCACGCCATAAACCAGCGCGAAACGCAGGATCGCATGTTCCGTTCCCGACAAGCGGCTGTAGTGGCGCACCAGATTTTCGTCGGCAATCTTGGACATGCCGTAGTCGGACAGGTCATGTCCGCCGTCCACGCGCAGGGCGTGCGATTCGTGAATGGGCCAGTCTTCGGGCTTGAACTGGTTCTGGTAGACTGCCACGGAACTTGAAAAGACGAAGCGTTCCAGCGTGGGCGAGATCCCGGCAGGCCCGCAGCAGCCGGTGGGTGCCCGCAACGTTGACCCGGCGCAGATCGCTCAGCTTGCTGGATCCCGCCAGCAGCGCCGCCATGTGCAGTACAATCCGCGCCCCATCGACGAGGCGGTTCAGTTGCGCATCATCGTCAAGGTCGCCTTCCAGCACTTCAAGCCGCTTGTTTTTCGGCAGCACATCGCCGGTTCCGGGCAGGACCAGCACCCGAAGGTGGTACCCCGCATCAAGCAATTTGGGCAGCAGATGCTTGCCGATGTAGCCGGTGCACCCGGTCACCGCAAAATCCACCGCAGCGGTTTGTGCGCGTGCTTTCGACTTGGCCGTGGCCTTGGTCTTGGCAACCGGGCGTTTGGGCTTTGGCAGGGTAAAGGGCACCGTTTCAGCGTTGCCGACAAACACCTCCGTGCCGCCATCGGGGTTGGGGTGGTATTCCCAGCCAGAGGCAAACCGCGCGGGACTTGGTCCGCCAAACGGATTTGCCGTTCCCAGACACAGGCCCACCGGCGTCGAAATCATGGTCCTGCCGCCATAGTTGTAGGGGTTGTTCATGCCGTTCATCGTGACCGGCACCCAGGTCACCCCGTCCTTGGTGCGCCACATCTCGAACCCGCCGCCGATCTCCGCCAGCTGTTCAAAGCCGATGCCGTTCAACAGCCGCCGGGAGGTTGGCGAAGGCCGGTGCGCGTATTGCAGAAAGACGCTCCAGTCGAATGTGGTGACATAGAGCCAGCCGTCATGGACACACATCCGCCAGGTGTAGCCGGAAAAGAGATTGTCAAAGCCCGGCCCGATGCCGGACAGGGGGTATTTCATGCCATCAGGGGTTTCGCGGGGCATACCGACCAGCATGTCCCAGCTGTCATCCGGCCAGATCCGGATGATCTCTCCGGCGCCGGGACCGACAAGATTGGTGCGGTCATATCCGCCGTTCTGGATGGAGCTGCCGACATAGAGCGCGCCGTTGAATTCGCACATGCCCATCGCAATCTCGGACAGGGGGCCGCGATAGGCACCGCGATCAATCACCTTGCGCCATTGCAGCGGGCCATCCCCGCAGGGCGGGGTCGCCCAGATCTGATAGCCTTCGAAATGGTTGAAGGTGCCCGCGTAAAGATGTCCGTTGGCCTGCGTCATCATGAAGATGCCGCTGTTGTGTGGATCGCCAAAACCCAGATCCCCGGCCACTTCCCAATTGCCCGGACGCGGATCGTTGGAGCGCATCAGAACGCCCGAGCGATTGGAATTGAACTGGATCCCTTCACCGGCGGGCGGGGCGTAAAGATACCCGTCAAAGGCTTCGAGTTCCCGGAAGGTCGAAATCCGGTCGTTGCCGATGCCGGGTTCCGACGCCGGTTGAAAATCCAGACCATCCTCGGAGCGCAGGACATGCGCGGCACAGCCCCGCAGGACCGTGGACATGGTCGAGACGTAAAGCGCGGGTTTCTTGTCCGATTTGCCTTGAAACACCTTCATCCCGCGATACCCCAGATCGCGGGGTGCGGGTTCTCCCTGTTTGCCCGGGATCATCGGGGACCGGTAGGCCAGTTCCCATGTGTCGGTTTCGGGCGTCCATCGCCTGATCTGGCCCTGCATGTCCAGATCCTGCACCTTGGGCGGCACATCGACGGGCCAGGGATCAAGTGCGGGTGGGTCGATCGGTGGAAAAAGCTTGAGCAGCTTGAACGAATTGCGCGTCATCCCGCAATAGAGCCGTCCTTCGAAGAACTCCATGCCGTGCACATAGGCGTTGTCCGGATCACCGCAGCCATTCTTCGCAATCTGGCGAAAATTGCCGCTGGTGAGTCCCTTGCCGCCCCATTCAACTGGTTTGCTTTCGTCTTTCATTCAAAAACGCTCTTTAATGTCACTCTGGCGGCCGGGCATCAAATCCCCACGCTTTCGAGGTTTGCGCCGGGGCTGATGGGGCGCGTTTCATCCAGCAGGATATCCGGCAGCACGTCGGGGTGCAGAACCGGGAAATAATGCCCGACGCCGTCAACATTGGTCAGTTCCCTGTTGGGCAGCAGACCGGCAAGGGCATCGCGGGACGCAAGATAGGATGAACGCCTGCCGTAGATCAGGCGCACGGGCAGGTGAAGCGATGCCAGCTGTTCGGGTTCCAGCGCCTCGGGGTCCTGAAAGTCCGACCATGCGGTTGTTTCGCGCATCAGGCGCAGCCAGCGCCGTTGTGCGTGGGGCATGCGCGCGGGGCGCACGGACGCTGCATCCCCGGTGCCGCGACCCGTGGCTGGCAGGTGCCTTGGCGCGCCCGGCGCATCGGCCAGTTCTTCAAGGTATGCCAGTGCCACGCGGGGCATGTCCTGCCGCACTTCGATGCCGCGTGCCGCCAGGCGCCGCCGCAGGGCAGGCAGGCTGCGCCGTGTCGGCAGGGGTGGTTGCTTTTGCAGGGATGGGATCCAAGCGTCTGCAAGGGTCGCGCGTGATATCAGGTCGGGTTGTTGCACCGCACAGGCCAGCACGATCGCTCCGCCGAAACTGTGTCCCAGCAGATGGGGCTTTTCGACGCCGAGGTGATCCATCAGGTCAAGAACGTCACGCGCCAGATCCGCCGCCCTGTAGCCACTTTCGGGCATCCCCGAATAGCCGTGACCGCGCAGATCAAGCGCCGTCACCCGGTAGCGCCGCGCCAGTCTGAGCGCGATCCGCTGCCACCAGATCGCGACATTCGCGTAAAGCCCGTGCACCAGAACGATGTCCGGGCCTTCGCCAAGCTGCTGGTAGTGGATGACAGTTCCGTTCAATTCAACCTTGGGCATGACACACTCACAAATAACCGAGCGACTTGAGCCGTTCGCGGATCTGGGCCTGCTGGTTTGCGGGCAATTCCTGAACGTCCTCGGGCGAACTCGTTCCTGATTGTTCGGTATGGCGGACCGGGTGCGTTGCCCGGTACGCCGGTGTAAACGCTTCTTCGGCGACCAGCCCTTCCATCACGGTCGGCACCTCCAGCCCGGCGGCATGAAGCACGGTGGGCGCAATATCGGCGATGTTCATCGGACCCAGTTCCGCCCCGGCGTTGATGTTTCTGCCAACGGCAATGAACACCCCGTCGGGGTGATGCGTGGCGTAGGGGAACCGCCGGTTCATGATGGGGTCCTGGGCGCGCAGCACCGACAGGAAGGAATAATCGTGCAATTGCAACGTCAGATCGGGCGCACGCGCCATTTCGGATCCGGCAAAGGCTTCCTCGCGGGTGAAGACATGCTTGATGACCGGTTTTCCGGTGTCGGGATCGGTCACCGCCAGAAGCTTTGCGATCAGGTCGTCGCGGAACGCGGCATAGTCTTCGGGCTGCACCCCAACGCCGTCCTTTGTCGATGCCTGCCGGATGAAGATCGCGTTGCTGGAGGAACTGAGGGAATAGGCCTTGGTCGCGTCCCAGTCGATCAGCGTGCTGGCTTCGGTATTCTCATCCAGCGCCACACGTCCCTGATCGTCCATCGGAACGTCCGCCTTCCAGCCCAGCATCCCGTTCTTTTCGAGCCAGGTATTGGCATAGAAGATCCTTGAGCCGGACCGGGTAAAGCCGTGATCAGACGCAATGATCACCTGTGCGTCGGGTCCGGCCTTGTCGATCATGGCGGCAAGGTAGTTATCGACGTCGCGGAAATACTGCAGCACCAGTTCGCGCGACCGTTTTGCGTCTTCGGTCTGATAATCGTCGCGCGTGGCCGGGTCGATCAGGTGATAGCAAAGATGCTGGATGCGATCGACGCCATCGAAAAGCACAGATGTCAGCGCGCTTGGCTGATCCTCCATCAGCGTCATCAGGATCTCGAACCAGCGGCGTTCGCGCGCGATGTGGAATTCGACCCAGTCATCAAGCTGGTTTTCCGACAGCCCCTGCACCGCCTTGCGTTCATGCTGCCAGTCGGTGGACAGTTCGCGCGCCTTGAAGACGCCCTTTTCCTTCAGCATCTGAAAGGCGGACCGGGGATAGATGGCGCGGCCCAGATAGGACCAGGGGACATATCCCGGGATCACCACGCCATTGACCTTCTTGACGGGAAACATCGTCGGATAGTTCAGCGTCGTGACCCGGTGGCCAGCGTCGCTGACGATCTGCCAGATGGTCGGCACCTTGAGATCGGCGGAGGTGGCCAGCGTATAGGTTGGAATTTCGCCATCGCGTTCGACACGGATGAAGTCGAACACGCCGTGGTTTCCGGGTGTGCGGCCTGTCATCAGCGTGGCCCGGTCGAGCGGTGTCAGCGGATGCATGGTGGAGCGCAGTACGCTGCGGGCACCGTTCTGCATGATCCGTCCGAGGTTCGGCATCACGCCTTCGGCCACAAGCGGTTCAATCAGATTGTAGGTGGCGCCATCCAACCCGATCAAAAGTACCTTTACCTGATCATCAGCCATGTTGGGTCTCCTTTTGTGAATCCGCTGCAACGACCGCATCGACGACATCGCCAAGGGACATTTCCTTCAAAAGCTGGTCGGCATCGCGCAGTTGGCGGAAAAGCTGGTCGCCCAGGCCAAAGTGCTGCTGCATCTCTGATACGAGGTAGACAAGGCTGATCGATTCCAGTCCAAGATCGACAAGGCTGGTATCCCGGTCAAAGCCAGAGGTTTCGATCTCAAGCTCCTCCGACAAATCATCGAGAATTTCCTTGAGCGCCGTTTCGGCTTCATGTTTGCTGATCGTCATCTAGAACCTCACCTGTTACAATTTTTCAAGAATGGGCCGGGTCGCGACCGCCACCACGCATCCATCCACAACGGTTTCATCGACCCACACGTCTGTCGTGTTGCCCTTGTCGGCGTTGCGCACGGTCACGCGCCGCGCGGCCTGATCGATCGCGCAGACCGTGTGACGGGACATCACATCATCCAGACCCGCACCGAACGCCTTTGCCACAGCTTCCTTGGCTGTCCAGATCCACGTCGCGATCCGTTCGCGGTCCGGACTGTCCGGGGGCAGCAGGGCGCGTTCGTCGGGTGAAAAGGCGGTCAGCAGGAACGCATCGCTGCGGGGGGCAATGGCTTCGATATCAATGCCGACGCCTGCATAACGGGACGGGTCCGCGGCGGCGGCGCAGGCGATACCGCCTGAATGGGCAATCGACAGAAGTGGCGGTGACATCGCATCGGCAGGCCAGGGCGTCGCGATGCGTGGCGCGCCGCCGCCTGCGGCGGGTGCGATGCCAATGTCAGCCGGGAAACAGGGGGAGGCCAGCGTGGCCCGCGCGGCATCCTTGGCTGCGACGCGCCCGCGCAACCAGTCATAGCGGCGGTGGTCGGGTGCTGTGGCCAAGGTCCGCCAGCTTTGCATTTCGTCAGGGGTCAGGGCCAACCCGGCAAGAACGCCTTCCCAGATGCCGCCGCTGCCGTTCAGGAACGTGTCAGGCAGGTCGTCGATGCAGGTGACATGGATGCCGGGCGCATCGGCGCCGGACAGGGCCACCCGCGATACCGGTTTTGTCGATGGATCAAGGCGCGCCTTGAAGAACCGCTCCGGCAGGTCGAAACGCTTGTCCCACCAGCCTTCGATGCGGCACTGAAGCGTGCCGTCGCCCCCAATCACGAATATGTCGGAGCGCATTTCGTCGGTGCCGATCAACTCGACCTGACAGTGACATTCGGCCCGCTCGCCGTCGGCCAGCCGATCGCGGAAAATCTCGATCCGCTCAACCCGGAAGGGGAAGATGTGGAACCCCTCCGGCAGCATCTCCGCCGCCCAGACCCCGACCAGTTGCCCCACCGCGTCCAGCGTGATGGCGTCGGTTTCGAAAACGGGATCGGCAGTTGCCGCATAAAGACCGTCATGGGCAAGCCCGACAAGGCGGCCCTTGGCGCAGTCATCCGCCGCAAGATGCATGTCTTCGACCGCCTGCAGCCTTGGACCATGGAACATGATCCGGCCATAGATATCGTCCAGTGACCAATCCACCTTGCGGGGCTGTGTGCAGCGCAATTGCGGGGCCGGTGGCGGCGCATGGCGTGTCACGGCCATTTCCACATCGGATTCAACGATGATCGGGCGCAGCGCGGGCCCGTCGGCATCCCGCATCCGGACCCGCACCACGGTCACATCGCCGCGTTCCAGCAGCTCCGCCTCCGCTTCGAGCCGTACCACGGGCCGATCAAGGGCAATCCACCGCGACGCGCGGACCTCCCGCAGGCCTGTCACCACAAGGTCGGGACACAGCGCCGCCGCAGTCTGTGCGAGCGCCTCGATGCTGAAGGTCAAAGGCACGACGCTGAGGCCGCGCTGATCGGGACGGGCCGCCGACACCGATCTGCCGAAGGCATGGTCGGCCAGATAGGGGGCGGTCTGCAGGCTGATTTCCAGTTGCGCCGTCAAGCGTGATCCATCGGCGGTTGCCACCACGGCGGACAACATCGGAAATCTGCCCGCTACTTGCGTGGTCCCTGTCGCCGGGGCGGGTGTATTGCCCAGATAGGCCGCCATGATGTCGCGTTCGGTGGCCACGAATTTCTCCATGGTTTCGAAGTAGCTGGCCATGAAGGGATCCAGATCGCCGGGCGGTGCGGCAACCGGGGCAGGGTGGACCGGTGCCGGGCTTCCCGCGTCTGGCGGGGGTGCCGATACCTGCGAGGCTGGCGATGGTTTCGGTGCGGGCCGGAAATCCTTGAGCGACATCGGCTGCAAGCCCATCTTCAGCGGTTTGGCGGCGGAAGGCGGCTTCGCACCCTCCGCGACCGGTGCGAACAGCGCCGCAAGATCAAGGTGCACCCCTTCGACCAGAAGCTGCGCGGCAAAATGGTGCAACTGGCCCAGACCGCCGCGCGCAGGCGTATCGACGGCGATGGCAAGATGCGGCTTGCCCCGCAGCAGTTCGTTGGTGAAGGCGGTCAGATTGTTGCGCGGACCACATTCGACAAAGATCCGCGCGCCGTGCGCATACATCCGATCAATTGTCTCCGCGAACCGGACGCGCCCGGACCATTGATCGGCGGTCAGCTTGCGGATCTTTGCCGGATCATCGGGCATCTTTTCGGCTGTCAGGCAGGAATAGACCGGGGTCGCGGGCGCGTTGAATTCAAGCGTCTTCAGGAACGCCCGCAACCGCTTGCTGAAGGGGCCGAACGCCGCGCAGTGATAGGCGCGGTCAAAGGGCAGAACCTCGGAAAAACCGCCCAGTTCGGTGATCAACTCCTCCGCCCAGTCACGCCCCTGAACGCTTGTCGCGGCCAGGATCTGCTGATTGGGGCAATTGTCCATCGCGACAAACACATCGTCCCGGCCTTTAACCCGTTCAAGCAAAACAGCGTTGTCCACGGCAGCGACGGCAAGCAGCGTGCCGGTCGCGATCTCACCTGCGGCTTCTGCCTTCTTGTAAACGGCGTTCAGCGCGCGGATTTCCTCCTGAAGCGCCTCGGCGCTGTCGCGGCGGGTCACACCGGCGGCATAAAGCGCGGAATATTCCCCCGTCGAATGCCCGATCAACATGTCCGGCGTCAGCCCGATCTGTTCATAAAGCGCCAGAACCGCCTGATTTGCCGCGAATATCGCTTCGGGGCCCACATCCATCTGCCACATCCCGTCCGGACCCTTGTCGGTCAGCGGCGGTGGGAAGATGACCTCGCTCACGCTCAGTCCGCGTTCCGGATCGGCGCAGGCACCATCGGCAATATCGAACCACTGCCGCATGATGGGGAAATGCAGCATCAGATCGGACAGCATATCGCGGTGCTGGCTGCCCTCGCCCGGAAAGGCGAAGGCGATCTTGCCCTCAACGGCCAGCGGTTCAGTCGCCAGATAGGCCCCCCGACGGTCGCGCAACCGGGCCTTGCCGCCTTTCAGGGCCTCCTCGATGCGGGTGATGTTCTCCAGCGCTTCCGCCGGGCTGGCGGCAACGACGGCGACCCGCACCGGCCCTTGCCCAAGGGCACCGGTAACCTCGCGCGCCAAAGCGCCAAGATCGCTGCAATCGGCCAACCGCTGTCTGACCTGACCGAGCCCCTGTCGCATGTCTTCCGGTGTGGTTGCGTCAAGGGCAAGGAGCTCGGTCGGTCTGGCCGTCATTGGGGCGGGCCGATGGCCCCCGGTATATTCCTCCAGCAGGGCATGGGCGTTGATGCCGCCAAACCCGAAGGCGTTTACACCCGCACGGCGCGGCGTGTCGCGCCCGTGAATCCAGGGCCGCGTTTCGGTGTTGAGGTAGAACCCCGTCTCATCCAGCCCCAGCTTGTCGTTCGGCGTATCAATCAGCGTCGGCGGCAAGACCTTGTGATGCAGCGCCATCGCCGCCTTGATCAGCCCGGCAGACCCCGCTGCAGGCAGGCAATGACCGATCATGGATTTGACCGACCCCAGCGCGCATTGCCCGTCGCCCTTGCCAAAGATCGACGACAGCGCTTCCACTTCGGTCGCATCGCCAAGGGTCGTCGCGGTGCCGTGCGCTTCGATCAGGCCGACGCTGCCGGGATCGACATCCGCCTCTTCATAGGCGCGGCGGATGGCGCGCGTTTCGCCTTCGACCCGCGGTGCAAGCATGCCCAGCCCGCGCCCATCGCTGGCCACGCCGACACTGCGCACCACTGCATAAATACGGTCCGATGCGGCTTCTGCATCCGACAGCCGCTTGATGCACAGAATGCCGATGCCTTCGGCCAGCAGCGTCCCGTCGGCCTCTTTCGAGAAGGGGCGGATGTTGCCCTTGCGCGACAGCGCTTCAAGCTGGCAGAAGATCTGGTAGATCGGCGGCGGGGTGGAGGCATGGACGCCGCCCACCAGCGCAAGATCACAGCGCCCCGCACGCAGGTCCGACACACCGCGATCCAGCGCAATAAGTGAGGACGCGCAAGCCGCGTCAATGATATAATTCGCACCCCGAAAATCGAGCCGGTTGGCAATGCGCCCGGTAACAAGATTGGGCACAAGGGCCGGTGCCATTTCCGCGTTGAACGGCGGCAGCGATTCCTTGAGCTTGGCTTTCAGCTCCGCGATTTCGGGCTCCGTCGTGTCCGGGTTCAGCTGACGCAGGATTGCCAGGAACCGTTCGACCATCACGCCATGCTGCACGACGGTCGCAAAACCGCGGTTGATATAGGTCCCGCGCCCCAGGATGACCGAAACCCGGTCGCCATCCACGGGCCGTTGGTCGAACTCCGCGTCCGCGACCGCATCGGCTGCCACTTCCAGCGCCAGGAATTGATCCGGTTCGCCCCCGTCCACCGACGATGGCATCACCCCGTGGCGCAGGGGATCAAAGCGCGCCAGATCCCCCAGAAAGCCGCCGCGTTGGGTATAGATGCGGTCATTCGCGGTGCTGTCGGGATCATAAAACAGCTCCCCGCACCAATCGTCAGGCGCATCGCGCACCGCGTCGACCTTGCCAAGGATGTTGCGCCAGTATTGGCCCAGATCCGGTGCACCCGGATAGATGCAGGCCATGCCGACAATGGCGATGGGCTCCGAAGCGCCGACCCCCGCCGTAGTCGACCCCCTTGCCGACATATCTGCCTTGATGTTCATTCCGCTGCGTTCAGATGGGCGGCTGCGTGTGTCCGCCTTGCCAGTTCATCCGCCCATGGGCCAAGACCCCAGACCACCTCCGGTTCGTCGCCGGGACCATAAAAGATCTCATCCACAAAGGCGCGCGCGCCAAGGTCAGGATCTATGGCCTCGATGCCCAGTTCCTGAAACTGGCGCTTGATCTCCTTGGAGACCATGCCCCCCTGATCCCGGGGGCCCCAGCTGATCGCCTTGACCTTGGTGGGCCATTCCGCGTTCAGCCGACGGGCAAGCTTGGACACCACTTCGTTTGCCGCACCGTAATCCGCCTGACCCCGGTTGCCGAACCGACCGGCCACCGAGGTAAAGAAGATCAGAAACCGCAGCGTGTCAGGCCGCAGGGCGCGCACAAGGGTGAAGGCACTGTCGGTCTTGGTGCGCAGGACGCGATCAAAACTGTCGGGTGTCTTGTCGACAATCAGCTTGTCCTCGATCAGGCCAGCGCCGTGCACCACACCATCCAGCCGCCCGAATTCATCGTAAAGCGCGTTGACCAGACCGGTAAAGGCATCACCGTCACACACGTTGCAGGAACGGTATTCGGCTTTCGACCCCAGCGCTTCAAGCGCGCGCAGCGTCGCGCGGATTTCGCGTTCCTTCATCAATTGGCGCAGGCGGTGTTCGATCTCGGGGATCGCCGGTTTCTTGCCGCCCGCTTCCATCTGTGCGGCCAGCAAACCGCGCAGTTTGCCGGGATCCTCCGTTGTCGCGGTGTCCGGTGCTTCCGCGTCAGCGGGACAGGGGCTTGAGCCGACAAGCACGAAATGCGCGTCGGTGCGGGTGGCCAGTGCCTTCAGGCATCTTGCGGTGATCCCGCGCGCGCCCCCGGTGACCAATATGACCGATCCCGGTTCGACACCGTGGTCCGCCGCCTCGTCCTTCGGCACATCAATCGTCCGTGCCGTTGCAAACAGGGCCGAACGGGCACCGTCCTGCCATCCGATCTCGACCTCATCCTCCGGGTATCCGGCTTCGTCAAAGATGATCTGCGCGGCGTCATCCGCCGCCAGCCCCGGCCGCAGGTCCACGGCGCGCACCCGGACAGAGGGCCATTCCTTTGCAACCGATTTCAACAGACCCGCCGCACCGGCGGAGGCAGCGGAGATTGCCGCGTTGTCGTCAAATCCGAACGCACCGCCCAGCAGTGATGCCGCCACCACGGTGGCATCGGTCCGTTCCATCAGGTGCGGTCCCAGCGCGCAAAGCAGCAAATAAAGGCTTTTCGTGGTGTTGCCGGTTTCATCGGGGGGGTCTTCCGGCCCGATCATCGACGCACAGTGTATCACGCCGGCAATGGCGGCTTCCTGCCCGTGCAGCGCCTGTGCCACGTCCTCGGCTTCCAGTTGCGCACGGTCCAGAAGAATGACCCGTCCGCCCGCCTTTTCGATCCGCCCGGCAAGCGCTTTCGCGGTCCCATTGCGATCTTCGGTCACGACATAGCAGGCATCGGGGACGACCCAGGATGTTGGCGACCCCATATCAATCTCATGGGGCTGCATGACGAACCGCCGCGCGGCATTGTCGGAAAAGCCGGACGGCGTGATGTCCACTGGCGGCGCGACGGGCGCTTGCGGTTCACCAGACACCGCGTCCACGACCTCCATGAACTTGGCGATGATCCCGGTCACGGTTTTTTCCCGTGCCACCGGACCCATGAGCGCATGCGCGGCCTCCCCTGCGTCGGCAAGGAAGGACAGGCGGAGTGCGGCAAGCACCTCGACCCGCTTGATGGAATCGATGCCCAGATCCGCTTCGAGGTTCAATTCAACCCCCAGCATGTCCGGCGGGTATCCGGTTCTGTCCGCCAGAAGCGCCAGCAGTTTTGCGGTGGCGGCTTCCGCCGTGACGGCAGCCGCTTGTGGCTGAGGGGCCTCCGGCGCAGGCTGGGATGGTGGTGCTGCCGCAGGTGCCGGGGCTTCACCAGACACCGCGTCCACGACCTCCATGAATTTGGCGATGATCCCGGTCACGGTTTTTTCCCGTGCCACCGGACCCATAAGCGCATGCGCGGCCTCCCCCGCGTCGGCAAGGAACGACAGCCGGAGTGCGGCAAGCACCTCGACCCGCTTGATGGAATCGATGCCCAGATCCGCTTCGAGGTTCAGATCAACCCCCAGCATGTCGGGCGGGTAGCCGGTTCTGTCCGCCAGAAGCGCCAGCAGTTTTGCGGTTGCGGCTTCCGCCGTGACGGCAGCCGCTTGTGGCGCGGGTGCGTCGGCTTGTTCTGCGGTGACCTGCGTTGGCGCCGCCACAACGGGTGGTTCCGGGGCGGCTGGGGCAGCGGCGACCGGGACGGGCCGGGCAGGGGCGGCGGGCGTCACGGGCTGTTCCGGCGCTGGCCGGGATGCCAGGGGCGCGCGACCCGACAGGAATGCCTGAACAACCTCGCGTTGACCATCCAGGAAGCTGGCCATCAGCGTCTGGTGACGCCGCATGATTTCCGCCGCTTCGTTGCTGTGGGCGACCGGGTGCGCGATCTCGGCAGGTGCCACGACAGCCGCTGGCACTTGAGGTGCGCCCGTTGTCTGCATCGGGGCAGGGGCCGGCGCAGGGGCCGGAGCAGGCGGCGCAAAGATGGTCGCATCCTCCTCGATCGGGCTTGAAAATCCAACCTTGGACTGTGTGCCATCGATGGGCCGGACGTTTGCCAGATCAACCATCCACTTCAGGCCGCGGTTTGCCTCCGCCTTTGCCTGCAGGTTCCAGGTTTCCACGTCGGGGGTGGCATCGGTTCTGCCAGCCCAGAGACAGGCCAGATCAAGCGACTGGCCCGCCACCGACGCCGCCGCAAGTGCCACAAGCAATTGCTGCACCCCCGGTCTGCCGGGCGCGTCCGTTGCGACGGCAAGATGCGGCTTGTCGGCCAGAATGCGGTCCGTCAGGCGGGTCAGAACCGCATTCGGACCCACTTCGATGAACAACCTTGCCCCGCTGTCGTGCATCGCTTCGATGCTGCCCATGAAATTGACCGGCTGGGTCAAGTGACGCTTGAGCATCTGTGAAACACCGGCGGCCTTGCCTGGATAGCGCGCCGCAGTTTCATTTGCGAAAACAGGCACTTCGGGCGGCACAATGGTAATTTCGGCAATCGCCTTTGCCAGCCGATCGCGTGCGGGTGCCACGAAATCGGAATGGAAGGCACAGGCAACCGGCAAGCGGCGCACGGCCAGCTTTGCCGCCTTCAGCTGCTTTTCGGCGGCTGCAATGGCGTCTTCGCCCCCGGCGATCACGGTCTGGTCGGGGGCGTTGTAGTTGGCAAAGGTGATCCCTTCCGCCCCGCGCAGGGCCTGTTCGACCGCTGCAGCATCCGCCTGAACCGCGGCCATGGTGCCAAGGTCCGGACCGCCTTCGCTGATGATCGCGTCGCCCCGCGCAAATGCCAGTTGCAGGAACGGATCGGCAGGGATTGACCCCGCCGCGTGCAGCGCCGTCAACTCGCCAAAGCTGTGTCCCGCCATGATCCCCGCATCAAGACCCATGCCCCGCAGAAGGCCCAGCATCGCCGTCGACACCGCGCCGATGGCGGGCTGCGCAACATTGGTCTGCTTGAGCCTTTCAGCCTGATCGGCGGCCTCCGCCTCGTCCATGGCGGGGCGGGGAAAGATCAACTGGGCCAGCGGGTCGGGCGTGGTGCCTGCAAGCAGCGTGCTTGCGGCCTCGATCTGCTGGCGGAACTGCGGGAAATGCATTGTCGGTCCGGCGGTCATGCCGGTGTACTGCGATCCCTGACCGGGAAACAGGAACGCGACGGCGTCCTTGTCCAGCGGCGGGGCGATCATTGCGAAAGCCCCCTTCGGATCGGTCTGGCGCAGGTCTTCCTGGCCGTCGGCAATGGCATCTGCCGCCAAGGCAAGACGCGCGCCTGCATCCGCCAGCGTATCCGCAACCAGCGCAAAGCGGGCCGGGGCGTCATGGCGGAACTTGCGCGACAACGCTGCCGCAACATCGCACAGCCGGACGTCTGCGTCCGCGTTGGTCAACGCGGTCCCTGCCGCACGCACCGTCGCGGCCAGCGTTTCGGCGTCCTCCGCACTGAACAGCAAAAGCTCGTGCGACCAGTTCTTGCGCAAGGGTTCCTGATGCCGGGGCAGATAGCCACCTTCGTATTCTTCCAGAACGGCATGGAAATTCGTGCCCCCAAAGCCGAACGCACTGACACCCGCCCGCCGCGGCGTCGCGTCCGATCGCAGCCACGGCGTGGCCTCCTTGCAGACGTAGAAGGGGCTATGGGGGAAGTCCGCTTCGGGGTTTGGTTCTTCGACGTTCAAGGTGGGCGGCAGAACCCGGTGATGCAGCGCCAGCGCCACCTTGGCCAGCCCCGCACAGCCCGCGGCGGCCTTGGTGTGGCCGATCATGGATTTCACCGATCCCACGCCGCAAAACTGCTTGGCTTCGGTATTCTCGGCAAAGACGGTGGACAGGCTTTCGATCTCCGTCCGGTCGCCGACAACGGTGCCGGTGCCATGTGCTTCGATCAGGCCCACGGTGGCCGGGGAAATGCCTGCCCGCGCATAGGCGCGGCGCAAGGCGGTCTGCTGGCCTTCGGGGCGGGGTGCTGTCAGCGACAGGTCCTTGCCGTCCGAAGAACCCGCAACACCGCGCAGCACGGCAAAGATCCGGTCACCGTCTGCCTCGGCCTGATCAAGGGGCCGCATGACAATGGCGGCAAGACCTTCGGAAATCGCGATCCCATCCGCGCCCGCATCAAACGTCCGGCATTTGCCACGCGGCGACAGGGCCCGCGTCTTGGAGAAGGCGACAAAATCGAACGGGCTTTGGAACGCATCGACACCGCCGACAACGACCATGTCGGACGTCCCGGTCTCAAGCTCCCGCGCGCCCAGCATCACCGCTGCAATCGACGACCCACAGGCCGCATCGACCGTGAAATTGACGCCCCCCAGATCAAAGCGGTTCGCCACGCGGCCCGCGATCACGTTCAGCAGGATGCCCGGAAAGCTGTCTTCGCTCCAATCGGGCAGGCGATCACCTGCGACCTGCGATATTTCGCCCATCAGGGCATTGAGCGATGTCCGCACGGCATATTTCTGACCCAGCGGGGCCGCGCCGCCGCCGACGCCGATGATGACGGATGTGCGTTGGCGCAGGGCGGCGTTTTCGATGTGGCCGTCTTTGTACCCGGCGGATTCCAGCGCCTCGCGCACCACTTCCAGCGCCAAAAGCTGCAGCGGTTCGATGTTGGGCATGGAGTTCGGCGGGATGCCATAGCGGATCGGATCGAACGGCAGTTCGTCCACAAAGCCACCCCACTTGGAATAGGCCTTGTCCGGTGCATCGCGGTCTTCGTCGAAATACCGCCGCCAGTCCCAGCGTCGGGCGGGCACTTCGGATATCGCATCGACCTTGTCGAGGATGTTGGTCCAGTAGGTTTGCACGTCGGGTGCCTTGGGCATGATCGTCCCGATCCCGGTGATCGCAATCCGCGCGCCGGGCCCGTCATAGATTTCTTGCGGTGCCGGGGTGTCCATGCCTGCGCAGACGCGATCCAGCAGATCACCCGAACGGTCGCACACCGCCCCATGCAGGTCCGCGATGGTCGTCTGCGCCTTGTGCAGGGCGGCGACCTGCCCAATGATATAGACCCCGTCGCTGTGCTGCTTTTTCGTTGGGACAGGCACGTATTTCTCCACCCCGTCGACCTTGCCGAAGTCAGGGTTGCGGTCGATGCCCTTGGAGGCCACGCGCGACCGCCCCACGGTGAACCGTTCCAGAATGTGGTGCACCTCTTCGGGGTCGACGCCGTCGGCCAGAAGGCTGACGCGTTTTGCCTCAAAAGCCTCCACCACGGGGCTGCTGACCACGCGCGTTGCATGACCGACAGCGGATTCCAGCAATTCGGTGTTGTCCGCCTTCAGGACCAGTTTCTGATAGGCGGGCAGGATCGCACCGGTCTCGCACGCCTCCCGCGTCAGGATATAGGCGCTGCCGATCAGTGCAGCGACACGGGCACCGGCCTGTGCCACATCAGCGCAAAGGGCGGACACCATCGCCGCCGATTTCGTGTCATGAATGCCGCCCGCAAAAAGCAGGTCACAGTCCATCGGCTCATCGCCGAAAAAGGCACGCACGACGTCAATCGCCTGCTGCCATAGGACCGCGCTTGATCGGGGTCCGACATGGCCACCACATTCGCGCCCCTCAAAGATGAACCGCCGCGCGCCCTGTTCCAGAAACAGCTTCAAAAGTCCGGGCGAAGGCACATGCAGGAAGGTCGGGATATCCTGCTTTTCCAACTCCAGCGCCTGTTCGGGACGACCGCCCGCAATCAGGGCGAAATCCGGCTTGTGTTCCAGGATGACGGCCGTCTGTTCCTCCCTCAACGCGTCATCGACAAACCCGAGGATGCCGACACCCCGGGGGCTGTCGCCAAGCTTTTCCTTGGTCTCCGCCACCAAGGGCGATGCTTCGTCCCGCCGCATCAAGGCAAGTGCCAGAAATGGCAGCGCCCCCTGATCGGCGACCGCCTTGGCAAATTCGGCCCGGTCGCTGACCCGTGTCATCGGGCCCTGCACGATCGGGCATTCGATCCCCGCCGCCTGCGCGAACGGCGCACCGCGCGCCAGCGGCTTGAGGGCTTGGGCCGTGCGCAACAGGCTCACGGACCGTTCCGCAATCTCATCAAGTGCGGCACGCAAGGTGCGGTGACGTTCCCGGAAGACCGTCGCAAATGCCGCGTCCTGACCCATCAACCAAAGGCCCGTTCCCGTTTCAGGCGACACCGCTTGCGCCACGGCGTCTTGCAGCGCTTCAGGTCCGGCCAGCGCTGCAGGCTCCAACGCGCGGGATTCCGGATGATCCGCGCGCCAGAAGACGCGGTATCCTGAACAGGTGTCGCCGCCCAGACATCGGGTTTCGCTGCCATCCATCCGCGACAGCGCCGCCGCCAGTTTCGGCGGGGTGCAGCTTTCGTCGAAAAGCGCCAGCTGCCAATCCAGGAAAACCCCCGCGGCACCGCCCGCGCGAAAGGCCGCAACCGTGTCAAAGCCAACACCGCCCTGTGCGATCACCGGCAGATCCGTCGCCGCCGTCAGGCGCTGAAGCAGGATCAGGCTGGAATCCGGTCCGACCCGTCCGCCCGCCTCGTTGCCCTTGGCCACCAGCCCGTCCAGGTCCAGGGCGTCGATCAAAGGCAGATCGGCTGTGGCAACCACTTCCGCGTAGATCCGGGCATTTGGGGCTGCCTGCCTGAGCCCGGCAATCTGATCAGCGCTGAGGGTGGAACCGGGATTCGTCAGGACAAAACAATCGGGTGCCACAACGCGCGCGTGCAGCGTCGATGCAAAAGCGTCGACCTGATGGCTCGCGAGCTTGACCCCCAGGGACCACGTTCCTTCCCGCTGAAGGCGTACAGTGCTTTGCAGGCGATGTGCGACGAAAGATCGCAATACTCCAGATCGATCATACCACAGTGTCCTGCACGGCTGGCGCCGACTGCGATTTTGGAAGTCAAATGATTTGGTGTCTGTGAGGCTAATACAATGAAATCTTTATAAAAATAACTCGGCATCATACGTCCCTTTGCCGCTTGCGTTTAATCCGCCCGCGAGAGTCTCTTGCCGTTTGCCAAAATATTTGATTTGCCGATTAAAGAATGTCCCGTGGCAAATCTTGATTAATATGTTCTTAACGTTACTTTAATGTTCTTTTTTTGTCGAGTAGAAACGCTTGGCATGCCTTGTTTCAGCCATAAAATGAAGGGCGATCGGCGTTTATTTGTGCACCGCTCTTAAAAACGGG
>NZ_CP166254.2:0-32225 GCF_041281685.2 Sulfitobacter rhodophyticola
TGATCCGTCATCACACCAGCCAAAAAGAGGACCACGCCATGACCTTGCCCGTTGATATGTCTGTCAAACCGGACGTCAAAGGCTTCTTCGACCCGGATTCCAACACCATCAGCTATGTCGTGCGCGATCCCGGCTCCACCGCCTGTGCGATTATTGATCCGGTGATGGAATTCGACCCCGCCGCCGGGCGGCTGACCTTCGGTTGCGCGGATGAGATGATCGACCATATCCGCGACAACGGTCTGACGCTGGAATGGATCATCGAAACCCATGTGCACGCCGACCACCTGTCCGGCGCGCCCTATATTCAAGACAAGCTGGGGGGCAAGATCGGCATCGGCGAACATGTCCAGACGGTGCAGGACACCTTCGGCAAGATCTTCAACGAAGGCACCGAATTCCAGCGCGACGGTTCCCAGTTCGATGCGCTGTTTGCCGATGGGGACACCTATCAGATCGGCGGCATGACAGGATTTGCCATGCACACACCGGGGCATACGCCGGCCTGCATGGTGCATGTGATCGGCGATGCGGCCTTTGCGGGGGATACGTTATTCATGCCCGACGGCGGATCAGCGCGCGCGGATTTCCCCGGTGGCGATGCGGGGCAGCTTTACGATTCCATTCAGCGGGTGCTGACCCTGCCGGACGACATGCGGCTGTTCATCTGTCACGACTACGGCCCCGGCGGCCGCGCCATCGCGTGGGAGACGACGATCGGCGAACAGCGTGCCAGCAACATCCACGTCGGCGGCGGCAAGACGCGAGAAGAGTTCATCAAGTTCCGCACCGAACGGGACAAGCAATTGGCCGTGCCCAAGCTGATCCTGCCGTCCCTGCAGGTCAACATGCGCGCGGGCGAAGTGCCCAAGGACGAAGACGGCAACATGATGCTGAAGACGCCGGTCAACAAGCTTTGACCGGCCAGGCACGCCGGATCAGCCGCGCGCCGCCTGCGGCGACAAATCGGTCAGCGGGACCAGACGGGCGGCGGCAATCTGTTCTGCCCGCTCCAGATCGGCGCGCGTGGTGATCTTGAAATTCTCTGACGCACCCGTGACGATCCGCACGTCGATGCCCATGGCGCGGGCAATCTCCACATCATCGGCGGCGTCCCCTTCATAAGCCAGATGCGCCGCCAGCAGTGGGTCAAAGCGAAACCCCTGCGGCGTCTGCGCGCGCCACAACCCGTCGCGCGGCACCGGGTTTATCGCCGCGCCATCTGCGGCCTGCCACAGCGCATCGACCACCGGCAGCGCGGCAAAGGCCGCATCGGCATGGCGCAATTCACCCAGCACATCCAGTATGATCCGTTCCGACACGAAAGGCCGCGCCGCGTCATGCACCAGCACGCAATCGGGGCTGTGTGCCGCCAGCGCCTGCAAACCGCAGGTCACCGATTTCGCCCGGGTCGCACCACCCGACACGGGCGGCAGCACGCGGTCATCCGGCGGCCCCGCAACCGCCTGCGCGTACATCTCGCTGTCGTCGGGGTGGATCACGGTCTGCACCATGGCGATGGCATCCAGCGCCAGAAACGTCTCCAGGCACCGCCGCAGGGAACAGACGCCAGCAATCGGCAGGTACTGCTTGGGCATCTCATCCCCAAACCGCCGCCCCCGGCCCGCCGCCACGATCAGGACAGCGGCGCGTGTATGTGAATTGCTCATCTGGTTGCGGTCCCCTGTCTACCACTCGGCGCAGTATAGGGGTGTTGCGCGGTCTTAGGGAAGCACCGCCGTCCCCTCAATCTCGATCAGGAATTCCGGCATCGCCAGCCCCGGCACCGAAATCCATGTGTTCGGCGCAGGGGTGGCATCGCCGTAGAACGCCATGATCTCACCCGACACCGGCCCCAGCATGTCGGGCGTGTGGTTCACCACATAGGTCCGGATCCGCACAAGATCGGCGGGCGTCGCGCCCTGACTGGCCAAGACCTCCTTGAGGTTGGCCAGACACTGCCGCGCCTGTGTGGCCAGATCACCCGCGCCCACCAACTGCCCCTTTGAGTCCCATGCCACCTGCCCCGCCAGATGCAGCATCCGACCCCCATCGGACACCGCGCCATGGGAAAAGCCAAACGCAAGACTGTCATACATCGTCTCGGGGTTCACACGTGTTGCCGTCATTGGTTTTCCTCCCTTGGGTTCAGACAAAACTCCGAACGGTTTCAATCGCCCCGGCCAGCGCCTTGCCTTCGGGGTCCTGCAAGGCCGCTTCGCGCAGCCGGTTCATCCATTCCGCCGCATCCTTGCGCCCTTCCAGCAGGTGCGCGGCATGCATCACAGTGGCAAATTTGGTCAGCCCGCGTGCATGGGTGTCGGAATACCCCTTCACCAGCCGCCGGTTCTTCAGCAGTTCCACGGCCAGCATATAGTCTCTGTCCAGCGGTTTCAGGCTATGCGCCAGCCAGGCCTCCAGATGCGCGACCTCCACTTCGTGCCGCCGCGTGCGCAGCCGATAACCCTTCAGTCCGCCCAGCACATGCAGCATCAGAAACGACCGCAGCCTATGCGTGCGCAATCGCCTGCCCTTGTTGAACAACCGATCAAGCAGCGCCATGCGTTTCGGGTTCGCCTCCCACTTTGCACCCATCTTGGCGGGCATCAGGCTGGCAATCTCCTCCGCACGGGGATGAAAGAACTCCGTCAACTCCACCAGATTGGCGTCCTGCGCGCCCATTTCATCCCTGATCCGGTCCATCCGGGGCTGCCGGGTCTTCAGGTCCGCCACCCGGATGATGTCATCATAGGCCATCGCATTGGCGATGTACTTCGCCGCCACAGCGCTCAGCAGCCACTCATGGGCGGCGGTGTCGCGCGCGATCACCGCATCAAGCCGATCCAGATAAACCCCGCCATAGGTGCAATCCTGAAAATCCACGACCTTGGTCAGCCCCGCCTGCGCCATCTGCTGCACGGGACCCGGCATCGCCGTGACGCGGGCCAGCAACGCGTCCCATTTGCGCATTTCCCCCTTGGGGCCCTGCAAGGCAGGCTGTGGCGTGCGCGTTTTCTTTTCAGGCTCTGGCGCGCCGCTTTGCGCCGCCTCAAACCCCGCTGCGAAGGCCTTCAGCGATGGCGCAACCCCCTTGCCGCCCGCGCGAATGGCATCCTCGAACGCCTCGCGCGGAAACGGTAAAGCGCCCGACCCCGCCAGCGCCCCGAACAGGCTGGCAGAGATCACCGATCCCTGCCCCACGGCAAGCGTTTCCATATCCGCGAGGATCAGCTGCTGCGCCGCAATCTCCGCCGCCGCGCGCACTTCATCAGCGTCAGCAATCCCGTCACCCGGCGTCATCTTCTCCGACACGGCAAGCGCGCGGTGCGTCGACCCGATCAGCACCGTCCGGTCCGGCGTCACGAAGCCGCGCATGATCGCGCGGCCCACTTCCATCATCTCGGCGGCGATCAGCACATCCACATCACCGCCCGATGGCGCCAGCGCAAACACCGGCGTCTGGTCCGACGCGGGCGTCATCTCTACGTAATAAATCGTCGATCCCGTCCGCTGCGCGACACCCGCAACGCTGGTCGCCTGACAGGCATAGCCTTGCGCCCGCGCCAGCCCTTCGATCCACCCGGTCAGCACGCCGCCACCCTGCCCGCCCACGGCCATCACCGCCAGCTTGATGATCTGGCCGACACGGGCATCCGGCGTCTTTTGCGGCAGCACCATGTTCATGTGGGCGTGCCTTCCAGCCGCAGGCGTTTCGCATCGCGACGCGCTTGCAGCCAGCCAATCACGCGGGACCGCATCCCGGCGCGCCAGCGTTCAAACCCGCCCGGATTGTGCACCACGTCTGCGCGGTAGAACGACGGACACAGCACTGCCGCATCCGCCACTTCACCGCAGTTACCACACCCCACGCAAGTCTGGTCGATATGCGCAATCGGATCGTCGCGCAGCGGATCATCGAGCCGTTTCAGCGACAGCGACGGACAGCCTGACAGCCGGATGCATGCGTGATCCCCCGTGCACACATCGCTATCCACCCCAAAGCGCGGCACATCCACGCGCCGCCCGTCCTTGATCGCCTTGTTCCGAATGGGCTTCTCCCGCCGCTGCTTGTTCAGCATGCATTCGGACGACGCCACAATCACCTTCGGCCCCTTGAAATCTGTTGTTAGAGCCTCTTTCACGGTGTCCCGCACGCGTGCCACATCGTATGTGTGATCAATCTGCCGGATCCATTCGACGCCGACGCCCTTCAGCGCCGCGCTGATCGGATTGTTCGTTGCCTTCGTATCGTTGTGCGCGCGGCTCGACAGAATATCCTGCCCCCCCGTCGCCGCAGAATAATAGTTGTCCACGATCACCACCACATTGTCGGACTTGTTGAACACCATATTCCCGATCGAACTCGACAACCCGTTGTGCCAGAACCCGCCGTCCCCCAGCATGGAGATCGCGCGCCGCTCCCCCCCGCCATCAAACGCGGCGTTGGCGGCTGGTCCAAGGCCATAACCCATCGTCGCCCCGCCAATCTCGAACGGCGGCAGCGACCCGAACAGATGGCAGCCAATATCCCCGGTGATCTGGTGCTTGCCCAGCTCGTCCTCCACCAGTTTCATACCCGCAAAGATCGGGCGTTCCGGACAACCTGTGCAGAACCCGGGCGGACGGATCGGCACCGTTTTCGACAGATCCGGGATCGCCGGTTCTTCCTGGTTGGGTGCGCGCACCTGCCCCGGCAGCATGTCGGGTGCCGCCTGTTTCAGAAACGCCGTCACCCCATCCAGCATCACCTGGCCGGTATATTCCCCCGCCATCGGCAACACGTCCTTGCCATAAAGCTTCAGCGTCTTGCCCCCGCGATACAGGAACGACGCAAGGTGCTGCTCCAGATGCTCCGGCTGGCCTTCCTCGACCACCAGCACATGGTCCTTGCCTTCGCAAAAGGCGTCAAATTCGTCTCTAACCAATGGATATGTGACGTTCAGACAGTAAATCGGCACCTCCGTCTGGCCGAACACATCCGCCAAACCAAGACGCTGCAAGGCGCGGATCAGACCGTTGTACATCCCCCCCTGCACCACGATGCCCAGCTTGGCCTTCTCCGGCCCGAACACCTCATTCAGCCCGTTTTCCATGATGAACTTTTCCGCCGCAGGCCAGCGGTTTTCCACCTTGTCCTGCTCGTGAATATAGCTCCACGGCGGCAGCACCACGCGCTTGAAATCCGACTGCGGATTGGCAATCGCCTCCTTCACCGTCAGCGGCGGCGGGACGTTGTCCTTGGTGGCAAAACTGCCCGTCACGTGGCACGACCGGATGCGCACCATCAGCATCACGGGCGTGTTGCTGGCCTCCGACAATTCAAACCCGTCCTTCACCGCCTTGGTGATCGACGGCAAATTTGGCCGCGGGTCCAGCATCCAGAACTGCGACTTCATCGCAAACCCGTGCGACCGTTCCTGCATGATGGAAGACCCTTCGCCGTAATCCTCCCCGACGATGATCAGCGCCCCGCCATTCACCCCAGACGAACACAGGTTCGCCAAAGCATCGGACGCCACATTCACGCCCACAGGCCCCTTGAACGTCACCGCACCCCGGATCGGATAATGCACCGACGCCGCCAGCATCGCCGCCGCCGCCGCCTCCGACGCATTCGCCTCAAACCGCACGCCAAGCTCGCCCATCAGCTCCTCGGCATCGGCCAGCACATCCATCAAATGCGAAATCGGCGCGCCCTGATAGCCGCCCACGTATCCCACGCCGTTCTCCAGCAGCGCCTTGGTGATGGCCAGAATCCCCTCGCCGGTGAACACATCGCCATCGCCCTTGCGCAGATGCTCTACCTCAGCCTTGAACGATCGTTCTGGCATGATCTCTCTCCGAAACCCTAAAAGCCGAAAGTCTTAGAAATCGTGCTTGCGAATGTTGCGCAGGATGGTCTGCAAAGTGCCGACAAAGGCGTGTTTGTCCGCATCGCTCACACCCTTGAACATCGCCTCGTAAGCCCCCGCCATATGCGGCCACATCCGGTCGTAGGCCTCCCGCCCGGCATCGGTGATGAACACCCGCGTCGCACGGCTGTCCTTGCCATCGGTCTCGCGCCGGACCAGCCCGTTCTGCGCCAGCGTGTCCAATGCGCGGCTGAGGGTCGATTGCTGCACCACCGCATAGACCGCCAGTTCCCGAATGAGGATGCCGTCAATCACCGACAGGACCGCCAGCGACCGCATCTGCGGCGTGGTCAGCCCCAGGGCGGCCATTTCCGAAGACAGCGCCGCATTGTACCGCCCGATGATCCGGTTCATCAGGTAGGGCGCGAAATTCTCCAGCCCGATTTCGCCCAGACGGGGCGGCGTTGGCTTCAACTCTGCCGCTTTGTTCATGCGCCCAGTCCTTTCGCCACGTTCAGCCCTGAACCGCCGCCCAATCCGGGGCCGGGGTGGGTCGATGCACCAATGTGATAAAGATTGCCAATCGGCGTGCTGTTGTTCGTTTGCCCCGCAAACGGCCGCCAGACAAAGAACTGGTCCAGCGCGCAATTGCCGCCATAGGGATCGCCGCCCACAAGGTTGACGTTCATCGCTTCCAGATCAGCGGGGGAATAGGCGCGGCGTTTCAGCTTGATCTTGTCCCAGTTGCGGATGTGTCCGGCCAGGATGCCTTCGATCCGGTCGGCATAAGCTTCGCGCATCGCCTCGGTCCAGTCAGGTGTCGTCTTGATCTCTCCGGCCGCGTCGCCCTTGATGGTCACCGGCGCATCGGGAATTTGCAGCCACAGCAGCGCCTTGCCGTCAGGACAGCGGGTCGGGTCCATCCTGTGCGGCTGACCGACGCAGATCGTGGGCGTCGCGGGCAGCATCCCGCGCTCGGCTTCGTTGCAGGATTTGGAGACGGAATCGATCCCGTCCGCCAGATGGATCAGCGCGACGTCGTCCAGACCGTCCGCCGCCCAGTCAACGGGTCCGTCCAGCGCATAATGCAGCTGGAAATTGCCGCGCCCGTGGCGGAATTTCTTCGGGGTCTCGGGCCGCTCCGCGTCCTGCAGCAGCGTGTCATAAAGTTGCCCCGGCGCGGTGCTGGCGATCACATTCTTCGCCAGTATCTTTTCGTCATCCGCCGTGCGCACGCCGTAGGCTTTGCCCTTGTCCACCAGAATGCGCGTCGCCTCCACCCCGGTGCGGATCTTGCCGCCGTTGGCTTCGATCAGCGACCGGAATGCCGCCGCCGCCTGCCCTGCGCCGCCTTTGACCACGGGCGCGCCCGCCGCTTCCAGCGCAAAGGCGATGACCCGCGCCATCTGACCGCTGTAACTGGCCTCCGGCGTCAGCCCCACATGCAGCACCCAAGGCGCCCAGATCGCCTGCACGTCGGCACTGTCATACCGCGTTTGAAGCCAGCCGCGTGCGGGCTCCATCGCCTCTCCGAACCACGCCTTGAGCGGCCCTAACCCGCGCTTCCATGCCTGTTTGGCCATCAAAACCGCGGTCTGGCGCGACCACAACGGCTGGCCCAGCAGCGCAAACAGGAAATCCGCATCCGCCTCGATCCGGCCCACATCGCGCTCGTGCTGGTCGCCGTCCTTTGCCCCGCGTGCGTTGAACGCGGCCACATTCGCGTCCCGGTCCATCGTCAGCACAAGCGCGCTGCCACCCGGGCGCAGAACGGCGGTGGGATGCGGGGAATGACAGAATTCCAGCCCGTGTTTCGCCAGATCCTCCCCCAGCGCCTCATGCGCAGGACCGGTCAGGAACAGCACAAAGGTCGCGGCCATGACATCGTGATGATACCCCGGCAGCGTCACCTGATCGGAGGTATACATGCACCCCCCGATCCGGTCTTCCCGTTCGATCATCAGCACGCTGTCGCCCTTGCGCGACAGCATCGCGGCGGCCACCAGCGCGTTGATGCCCGTCCCGATGATCAGATGGTCAAATCGCGCCACCGCGCTCAGCCCTTTGGCACAAGCGCCAGCGCCCGGATCGGAGACCCCGTGCCGTTCTTGATCTTCAGCGGCGCGGCAATCAGGATCGCGCCTTTCGCGGGCAGCTTGTCGAGGTTCGCAAGCGACGCCAGACCAAAGCAGTTGTCCCGGTGCAACAGGTTGTGCGCGGGGTACGGCGGTTCCATCCCGCCGGCCTGCCCGGCGTCCGTACCGATGCACTGCGTGCCCCAACCGACGATCTTCTTGCTCAGCAGGTATTCGATGCAATCAGGTGTCGGTCCGGGGGAATGGGGGCCGGTGTCATCGGCATTGAGAAACTTCGCCTCATCATCCACGCGGCTGTCCCAATCGGTGCGCATGACAACCCATTCGCCCGCGCCAATCTCACCATGCTCCTTTTCCCAGGCCTTCACGCCATCGGCGGTTAGCAGGAAGTCCTCGTCCTTGGCACTCTCCGCCGAACAATCGATGACGTTCACCGGGGCCACCAGCCGCTGCACGTTCAGGCTGTCGGTATAGCCGTCTGGATAATCCTTGCCGGTGATCCAGTGGTGCGGCGCGTCGAAATGCGTGCCGGAATGTTCGCCCAGCACCATCCAGTTCCAGGCAAAGAACGGGCCGTCGTTGTCGTATTCCGAAATCTTGTGAATCTCGACCTTCGGCGTGTTCTTGGCGAAATCGGGGGGCAGTTGCAAAATCGGCGTGTCCGGCCCCAGCACACCGGAACAATCCACCACCTCGACCCCGCCCGAGGCCAGCATCGCGCCCAGGCTGCTTACAACATTTGTTGCGTCCATGTCGTCTCTCTCCCTGAATTCCGCGTATTTCTCTTCGCGGTTGTGTTGATGAATCAATGCTAGACAAGATTACATGCGTTTGCAATTATCTTATCGGGAGACGGGTGAAGCTGCATGACCACCAAACCAGACGCCGTATTTATCGGAGCGGGGCACAATTCGCTCGCCTGCGCTTGCCATCTGGCGGCACGCGGATGGAAGGTCGCCGTCTTTGAGCAGAACGGCGAACCCGGCGGCGCGGTCAAATCGGGGGAATACACCCTGCCCGGTTATCGCCATGACTGGGCGGCGATGAACCTGTCGCTGTTCGCGGGATCTGCATTTCATACGACGCACGGGGCCGAACTTGCCCGTCACGGCCTGCAATTCGCGCCCACCGCGCATCCCTTCGCGACCCTGTTTCCCGACGGTCGCTGGCTGGGCATTTCCAACGATGCCGCATTGACGACGGCGCGCGTGCGCGGCTTCAGCGATGCGGATGCTGCCGCCTGGGCGGCGCTGACCGATGCTTTCCCGGCAGAGGCCGATGCGATCTTTGGTGTCCTCGGCAGTCCTATGAATTTACGTGCATTCTCATCCTTGGGATGGAAGACCTGGCGCGCCCGTGGGGGCGGCGGCACCCTTGATCTTGCACGGTTTTTAATGATGTCGCCCCGTGCCTGGCTGGATCAGACGTTTGAGAGCGACCATGTGAAGGCCACCCTTGCCGCCTGGGGCATGCACCTTGATTTCGCCCCCGACGTCGCAGGGGGTGCGGTGTTCCCCTATCTGGAGGCGATGGCCGGTCAGGCCTTCGGCATGGTGCTGGGCGCGGGGGGTGCGGACACGATCACCAACGCCATGGTGAAGATGATCGAAGCGCGCGGCGGCACGGTGCAGTGCAACACGCGCGTCACCGGGATCAAGCAGGCGGCGGGCCGCGCCTTTGGGATCATCTTTGAGGACGGCACGCTGGTGGATGCGGAAAAGGCGGTGATCGCCAATGTCTCCCCCTCCGCCCTGCTGAAACTTACGGACGGCACCGGCGACAAGCGGCATGAACAGGCGATGCGGACCTTCCAGCACGCCCCCGGCACGATGATGATCCACCTTGCGATGGACGCCCTGCCCGACTGGCCCGCGCCCGAATTGAAACGCTTTGCCTATGTGCACCTGGCCCCGTCGATGGACCAGATGGCGCACACCTACGCACAGGCCAAGGCCGGCCTGCTGCCCGATGAACCGGTGATTGTCTGCGGGCAACCGACCGTCGTGGACCCCACGCGCGCGCCCGCCGGAAAACACGTGCTGTGGCTGCAGGTCCGCATGGCCCCCGGCCGGATCAAGGGCGACGCCAAGGGCGAGACCACCGCGACCGATTGGGCCGATGCGGCGGAGCCATTCGCAAACCGCGCGCTTGATATCCTCGAAAACTACGCCCCCGGCACCCGCGCAAAAATCCTCGGCCGGCACATCGTCACGCCTGACATGCTGGAGGCCGACAACCCCAACCTGATCGGGGGCGATCAGGTCTGCGGCAGCCACCATTTGCATCAGCATTTCATGAACCGTCCCGCACGTGGCTATGCGGACGGGACCACACCGATCAAGAACCTGTATCACACCGGCGCCGCCGTCTGGCCCGGTGGCGGCACAGGGGCGGGGCCCGGCACCCTGCTTGCCAGAAAACTCGCCGGAAACTGAAAAAACAGACACGAATAGGGAGAAAACCAATGAAACTATCCAGAAGAAGCCTGCTCAAGACCTCTGCCGCCGCCGCCGCATTTGCGACCGTGGGCCTGCCCTCTTTTGCCAACATTGACGAACTGGTCATCGCCTACAACGTCAACCTGCCCAGCTGGGACCCCACCGTCGGCCTGTCCGCTGTGAACCCCACGATTCAGGGGTTCTACCAATCGGTCTTCGACCTCTATATCCCGCAGAACCCGGACCTGACGTTCGGTTCGGGCATCATCACCGATTACGGCTGGAACGATGACAACACGGCGATCTGGATGGATGTGCGCGAAGGCGTCACATGGCACAACGGCGATCCGCTGACCGCCGAAGACGTCGCATGGTCGCTGGCCCGCGTCGCCAACCCCGACACCGGCAGCCCCATTCAATTCATCTGGGGCAAGGTCACCAACATCAAGGCGGACGGCAACCGCGTGACTGCCGATATGCCCGAATTCGAACCGACGTTCTTCAAGTGGATGTCGTTCCTGACCGGCTATGTCATGCCCAAGAAATACTATGAAGAAGTGGGCGCCGAAGGGTTTGAGGCCGCGCCCATCGGGTCGGGCCCCTACATGGTCGAGAAGTTCGAGCGCAATGCGTTTGTCCGTCTGAAAGCGAACGAAAACTACTGGGGCGGCGCGCCGGAATTCAAGACGGTGACGATCAAGTTCGTGACCGATGCGGCCAGTCGCGTGGCCGAAGTGGAATCGGGCAATTCCCATGTTACGCTTGAGATCCCGTACGAGGAATTCGATCGGCTGAAGGCCAAGGACGGGCTGGAAGGGACCGCCTCTCCCATATCCGATATCGGGATGATCTTCCTCAACGACATCGAAGTCATGACCGATCCCAACGTGCGCAAAGCTGCTGCTCATGCCATCGACAAGCAGTTGATCGTCGACCGCCTGCTTTCGGGGTACGGCGTGCCCATCGACACGCTGCAAACGCCCGACTACGTGGCCTATGACGACAGCATCAAGGTGGAGTACAACCCCGAGAAGGCCAAGGAACTGCTGGCGGCGTCGGGCTATGGCCCTGATAACCCTGTGAAATTCAAGATCCAGTCGACCAAGGGCTTCAAGCCCAAGGATTACGAGATGGTGCAGGCCATCGTCGGGCTTTGGCGGCGCGTGGGCATCGAAGCGGAGATCGAGGTTTACGAGATTGCCAAGCACTTTGAGTTGCGCGCCGCCGATCAACTGGCCCCCGCGGCCTTCTACAACTGGGGCAATTCGGTCGGGGATCCGACGACATCGACCGGGTTTGCGATGTTCGGCCCCTCCCCCCATTCGGTCTGGGACGGGGAGGAACGGTTCAATTCCATCCTGCCGCTTTGGGGTGAAGCGGACGAGGAAAAGCGCATCGCGGGCTGGAAGGAAGTCGACCGCCAGATCGCGGAAAACGCCGAGGTGATCCCGCTGCTGCAATACGTGCAGCCCATCGTGCATGCCTCGGGCGTGAAGGTCACGCCGCACCGCTCCGGCGCGCTGCTGCCGCACCTGATGACGCGGGCGTAAAACCGACGGGGCGGGGCCGCGCGACGGCCCGGCCCGCCTTTATTAACGGCCTTCTCCCATGACACTTCTGCGCAATATCCTGATCCGGCTGCTGACCACGGTGATCACGCTTTTCGGCGTGGCGGTGATTGTCTTCGTGGTGATACGCGTCGTGCCGGGCAATCCGATTGCGATGATGCTGCCCCCCGGCGCGACGGAGGCGGACATCGCGCGGCTTCAGGCGCTTTACGGGTTCGACAAGTCGATATTCCAGCAGTTCGTGATCTGGCTCGGCAACGTCATGCAGGGGGATTTCGGCACGTCGATTTCCCTGCGACAACCGGTGGCCGATCTGGTGCTGGGCCGCCTGCCCGCCACGCTGGAGCTGTCGATATTCGCGCTGGTGATTGCCATGCTGATTGGTGGCGCGCTGGCGCTGGCGGGCACCCGGTTCCGCGATACCAAGGCCGAAGGCGCGGTGGACGTGACCGCCGGCATGGCGCTGTCGATCCCGGATTTCCTTTGGGGGCTGGTATTAATCTTACTTTTTGGGGTGCTCTGGCCGGTGTTTCATATCTCCGGCCGTATATCCCCTTCGTTGAACATTGATTTCACCACGAATTTCTACATGTTCGAATCCCTTCTGCGCCTGCGGTTCGACGTCTGGGCCGATCTGGTCGCGCATATGTTCATGCCCGCGCTGGCGCTGGCGATCCCGCTGGCTGCAATCATCGCGCAGCTTTTGAAACAGTCCCTGAAAGAGACGATGCATCTGGATTACGTCACCCTCGCCCGCACCAAAGGCTACGACGAAAACCACGTGATCACCCGCGAGGCGCTGCCGAATGCGATCCTGCCGACGCTGACTTTGGTCGGGGTGCAGTTCACCTTCCTCATTGGCGGCACGGTCATCATCGAACGGCTTTTTTCCTACGAGGGGCTGGGCAACATGGCCATCGACGCGGTGATCAACCGCGATCTGCCGCTGATACAGGGGATCGTGATCCTGTTCGCGCTGCTTTTTACCATCGTGAACCTTGTTGTCGACATGCTCTATGTCGTGCTGAACCCCAAGCTGCGTCATGCGTGACGCGCGCGGGCAGGTCAGACGCCCCATCGGACTGCGCCTGTGGCTGTCGGGGGGCTGGATCACGGTTCTGGTGCTTGCCGCCCTTTGCGCGCCGCTGATCGCGCCCAAGGACCCGTTGATGCAGGACTTGTTCCTGGGCCGCATGCCCCCCTTCTGGATGAACGGGGCAGAGCCGGGATACCTTTTAGGGACTGATTCACTGGGCCGCGACGTGCTGTCGCGCATCCTTTATGGCGCGCGTCTGGCGTTGATCGTGGCGCTGGTGGCGGGCACGCTGACCTGCATCATCGGCGCGACGCTGGGCCTGATCGCGGGATATTATCGCGGCTGGCCGGACCGGATCATCAGCCGCTTTGTCGACATCTGGATGGCCTTTCCCCCGGTCCTGTTCGCCATCCTGCTGATCGCGGTGCTGGGTCCGGGGCTCTGGTCGATCGTCATCGCCATCGTCATCATCGACTGGACCCGCTTTGCCCGCGTGATCCGGGCAGAAGCGATGAGCCAAGGCGCGATGGACTACGTGGCCAGCGCACAGGTCGCGGGGCGCACGCGGTTCGGCACCATGCTGACCGAAATCCTGCCCAACGTCCTGCCCACCATCGTAGCGCTTTTGACGCTGGAAATGGGCATCGCGGTGATCGTCGAGGCGATCCTGAGCTTTGTGAACCTGTCGATCAGCACCGACAGTCCGACATGGGGCGGCATGATCGCCGAAGGGCGCACCAGCGTCCATCAGGCATGGTGGGTGCTGGTCTTTCCGCTGATCACGCTGTTCCTGACGGTGCTGAGTTTTTCGCAATTGGGCGAGGGTCTGAAAGACCGCTTCGATCCGGTGCTGCGATGAACGGGTATCTGTCCATCCGCAACCTGACGGTGCGCGTGAAAGGCGGGGCGGTGATCCTGCGCGACGTGTCGCTGGATGTGCGCGCCGGGCAGGTGCATGGGCTGGTGGGCGAATCGGGGGCCGGCAAGTCGATGATCGGCAAGGCGGTGTTGGGCACCCTGCCCCGCGCGCTGGAGGTGGTGTCAGGTCAGATCAATCTGGATGGCACGGACCTGCAAAACCTGCCTCCGACGGATCGGCGCAAACGCATCGGCGCGCTGGCCGCGCTGATCCCCCAAGACCCGCTGACCGCTTTGAACCCCTCCAAGCGCATCGGGCCGCAGATCACCCGGCGGCTGGTCGATATCCTTGGCTGGACCAGGGCGGCGGCGGAAACGCGCGCGCTGGAACTGCTGGAGGAGGTGCACATCCCGGACGGGCCCCGCATCATGCGCAGCTATCCGCATGAGCTGTCAGGTGGAATGCGGCAACGGATCCTGATCGCCAGCGCCTTTGCCGCGGAACCGAAGCTGATCATCGCGGATGAGCCGACGACCGCGCTGGATGTGACAGTACAGAAACAGATCCTGCGCCTGATCAACGACATGCAGGCGCGGCACGACACCGCGCTGTTGTTCGTCACGCATGACCTGGGCGTGGTGTCCAAGGTCTGCGATACGCTCAGCGTTCTTTATGCCGGCAAGGTGGTGGAAAACGCCAACATGCACCGGTTCTTCATGCGGCCCATACACCCCTATTCCGCCGCCCTGCTGGCCGCCACGCCCACCTATACAGACCCCACCGGCAGCCTGACCCCGGTGCCGCAGGACGTGATCGATGGTGTGGAACGCGAGGTCGCGGAACATGATGTGAGGGCCGCGCCATGATGTATGAAATCCGCGACCTGCACCTGTCCCTGCCCGACATGACGCGCAAACCGCTGATCGGCGCCGCGCCGCGAATCGAGATCCTGAAGGGGCTGAGCTTCGACGTGCCACAAGGCGCCGTGCTGGGCATTGTTGGTGGTTCCGGTTCCGGCAAATCAACGCTGGGGCGTGCGATGTTGCGGCTGCTGGAGCCGACAGGCGGCAGCATCCATTTCGACGGCACGGACATCACGCATTTGGCCGAAGACCAATTGCGCGGGATGCGGCGGCGGTTCCAGATGATCTTTCAGGACCCGATGTCATCGCTCAACCCCCGGCGACGCGTGGGCGGGATCATTGCGGGGCCGCTTCGTTTGCAAGGGCTGGGCGGGCTGGATGTGCGCGTGGCGGAGGCGCTGGAGATGGTCGGCCTGCCACGGGAGTTTGCCCAGCGGTATCCACATGAACTCTCCGGCGGACAGCGGCAGCGGGTGGGCATTGCCCGCGCCATCGCCCTGCGGCCTGATTTCATTCTCGCAGATGAAATCGTGTCGGGGCTTGACGTGTCCAGCCAGGCGCAGGTGCTGAACCTGCTGGAAGATCTTGTGCGCGACCTTGGCCTGACACTCGCCTTCATCAGCCACGATCTGTCGGTGATCCGGCGTTTGTGCAACAGGGTGCTGGTGCTGCATCAAGGCAAGATCGTTGAAGAGAGCCAGACAGCCACGTTGTTCGATGCGCCCCAGGCGGCCTATACACGCGAATTGCTTTCCGCGATCCCCCTGCCCGACCCGCATCAGCCCTGGACCTGAGTTGCCCATGGGCAATTCCGGATTTCATGTTTGTTTTCAACGTAGTGAACAACAAGCCAGCGATGTTTGATCGGGCCAATGTCGTGCAGCGGGATTTATGGCCAAAAAGAGGGGGCGGATTGTCCGGAATATCTCAAGTTACTGTTTTTGATCGATTTTCTGGATATTGCCCATGGGCAATTCAGCTTTTTCTGGCGCTGAGATAATTCTCGAAGGCCGCCCGCAGGGAACCGTCCGTCAGATCGGCGTCAAAGCTCATCTGCACTTGCTTGCCCTGTTTCTTGACCATGATCCCCCGCTCCCCCTGCGATCGGGCGTAGAGCGTGCCGGTGGTGACCTTGGCGACCTTCGCTGTCGGCTTGGCGGCGCGCATCAGACGTTTGAAAACCTCTTGTGCCTCCACATAGCCACCCTGCCCTTTCGCCGCCCGTGCTTGCGTCTGGGCAAGGAATTTCGCTTCTTCCAGGATCGCCGCGGCCTGCTCCGGCACGTTCATCAGGGGTTTCAGCGCGCGGGCATGTCGTTCACGGATGTCGCGGCGGGTGGCGAAAGCGTCAAGGATATCTTCGGGCAGTTTGGCCAGCGTGAGGTACCGTGACAACCACGGCGGGCTGACTTCCAGCCGTTCCGCCATCGCCTTTTGTTGACCACCGTAATAAAGCTTGATCGCCTGCGCATAGTCCACTGCGCGTTCATAATCAGAGATATCTTCGCGGTCACGATTCTCGATATCGGCGAGGCGGAACGCCTCTTCATCGGTCAGGTCGCGCACTTCGACCAGGTAACGGAATTGCGGGTAGTTATTGGCGCGCAGCCAGCTGACCGCGTAATGGCGCCGCGCGCCGCAGATCACTTCGAAATCGTGGGCTTCGCCGTCAAGCCGACGCACGATGGCAGGGAATTCCTGCTGGCCCTGCGCCTTGATCCCGTCGATCAGGTCACGGCAGTTTTCCGGCGTCAGCAGCGCATAATCGCGGTTGTGCCGTTCCCACATCCGGCAGCGGGCGGGATCGACCAGATGCAGGGTTTTCTCCTGCCGTTCGCCGGTCATCCGTTCGGCGATGGCGGTGGAGCGTTTGAGGAACCGCGCGCCGCCCCGGTCGGGGGTTGCGCCGCGGCTGTCCAGCCCGCTCAGCACATCATCCATGATGGCATCGGTTTTCTTGTTCATAGCAAGCCCTCCTTGCGCAAGCGGCCATGGTGACTGGGCCAGGTCTTGCGGATCAGCAGTTCAATCTCGGCGTTCACCGCGTCCAGATAGGCGCGGCAGCGTTTGTGGGTTTCAGTCCGGGTGCCCGGACCGGTCAGTTCGTAGACCGTGGACAGGTTCGCGGCGGCATTGTCGATCTCGGCGGAGTCCTTCAGCACGGCGGTCATCATATCCATCGGAAACACCGCCTCCATCATCCGCTTGATGGCCTGGTGCGCCGATTTGGCGTCGTTCATCTTTGTCGCTAAGATTTTAACAAAAGAATAATCACGCGCACCCCCAGCACGCGCCAGTTCATCCAAGGTCGCCCCCATCATCTTGAGGAAATGCGCGGTGGAGCCGAAATCGATGTTGTTGGGCGGCGCGGGGATCACCAGCGCATTGGCAGCGCGCAGCACCGAAAGTGACAGCATCCCGAGAGCCGGCGGCGGGTCCATCAGGATCACGTCGAAACTGTCCTTGATAGACTCTATTCCCGCGCGCAAGCGGTCCAGAACAAAGGTACTGTCGCGGGCCATACGGGCGGCGAATTCATACTCCGCATCATAAAGGCCAAGGTTCGCCGGGATCAGCGCGATCCCCGGCCAATAGGTCGCGCGCAGGGCGTAGTGCAGGCTGTCCGGGCCACCGTGGCGGAAGAAGGGGTAAAGCGTGTCGTCGTCTTCATCGACGTCCACATCGGGGTTGAGGCCGAACATCGACGTCGTGCTCGCCTGGCTGTCGCAATCGATGACGCAGACGCGATACCCTTTGAGCGCGAGATATTGGGCGAGGTGGCAGACCATGGTCGATTTGCCAACGCCGCCTTTGAAGTTCTGAATGGCCAGCACCATCGCGGGATCATCGGGCGCGCGGTGGAGCAGGGTGCCGAACACTTGCCGCATGGTGTTGACCTGGGCCAGGGAATATCCGGTGCGGCGGTTGGTGTCGGGGTCTTTTTCAGGGGCGGGCAGGCGTCCGTCGGCTTCGGCGTCGCGGATCAGTTTGTCGCTGCGGCCGACCATGTCGGCGGCCTTGCGGACATTGAACCGCAGATCAAGGGACTTTGCCGCGCCGGGGGCATAGATGCGTTCGCGCAGGCGTTCGATGACGGTGCTGGCGCGGTCGCTGAGGTTGCCAAGCTCCGTCAGGGTGACGGGGGGAAGAACGGGCTGCTGCATTTTTCGCCTCTGATGTATATTTTGGCGAATCATGAAGGATTAGCTGGGGCGGCTCAAGTGTGAAGTTTTTGGCCAACCGGCGAAAAAGGCGGAAATTGAGGGGTGGCGGCGTGGCGTTTGGTATTTGCGGCGGTCTGGCTGAGAATAGCCGTCTTGAACCGCTTCCGAATCCCGAAAAGTAAGTCTTGGTCCTCAGGGTGAGGGTGGGAATAGCGGCTGGCAACCACATTCATCAAAACCCAAATGAAAAAACACCCCTTTGGTTCTGGATTCTGAGTGTTCTTTGTTCAAGGTGCTGGGTGCCCCTGTTTTCAAGGCTCATTCGGCACTAACGCTTACCTGTTGGGGTTGATTGGCCTACCTTTGGGGAGGGATAGACTTACCTTGTGGGAGCGCGCGACTTACAAATGGGGCAGGGTACGCGCCTTACTTTTCGGGTGGCTGCCCAACACCCGTCAGGGAGTGCTAGAATAGCCATGCAGATCAGGGGTTTGCGAATCAGCGTGGCCAGCCGCGGCGATTCTACGCTTACAAATCGGGTGATAGACGGCGGAAACGCCCTGTGATATCTTACGCCTGAGCAGAAACAAATGTAAGAATAGGACGTAAGTCCAGCCATGAGCAAAGCCTACCGCACCGTAGACGCACAGCCAAACGCGCAGACGCTGGTCAAACCCGGTGAGCTGGTCGACCTGGTGGAGGTCACGCCGCTGACGCTGGCGGACAGACGCATTTACAACCAGCTTCTGGAAAACGCCTGGGACGCAATAGAGAAACCGGTGACCCATGTGATCGCGAAGTCCGATCTGCGGGGCTCTCACAATTCCAATGACCGGGTCGGTGCGAGTGTGGAGCGGCTGATGGCCTCCATCGTCAAGGTGCAGGTGGTGCGGGACGGGGAACCCGCGATCGAACGGGTGCAACTGCTGGGCGGCAACGTGGAGACCGCGCGGCGCGACGGGTTGCTGGAATATGAGATCCCGCAGCGGCTGCGGCGGATCATCAAGGACAGCACGGTGTTTGCGCGGCTGCAACGCGAAGTGATGTTCGCGCTGAGTTCAAAATACGCGCTGACGCTGTACGAGATGGTGCAGAAGCGCGGCAATCTGCGCTGGCGGTCGTCGGAAAAGTTCAGCCTTGATGATATGCGCGGGGTGCTGGGGGTGCCGAAGGGCAAGCTGACCTCCTGGTCCAACCTCAAGCTGCGCGCGATTGACCCGGCGGTGGAGGAGGTGTCGGCGCTGTCGGACTACATCGTCGAAGTCGCCCCGGTGAAGACGGGGCGTCGCGTAACCCATGTGGAATTGCGCTGGTGGCGCAAGGATGCCGGTGGGGAGGCGGAAGCGGAGCGGGAGCTTGCGTTTTCCAAGGTGGGGCGCGCGACCCGTGTGCAGGAAAGGGCGAAACCGCGGCCCGGCTGGCTGGATGCCCGCGGTGCCGCGCTCAGACCGGAGACCTACGAGACCGCAAAGCTGCGCTTTCCTGGCTATGATATCTACTTCGTCGAAGGGGCCTGGCGCGATTGGGCGGGGGGCAAGCCGCCCGCGCGTGATCCCGACAAGGCGTACCTCGCGTTTTTCAAGACCTATGCACAGAATAATCCCATTTAGAGACTGAAATTGATGTCTGATGATCCTGCCTATTTCCTCTATCACTCCATCGGGCTGTATCCCGACAAGGCGGCGGAGATGGCCACCGCCCTGGCGCAGTTCGCGCAGGACTGGAGTGCCGTGGATGATGCGCAATGGCCCAATGTGTTGGCGGCCCGTGCCGAATTCCTGGACCTGTGGCGCGGCCTGATCGATGCGCCCGAGGGCACGCTGACCTCGGCCGAGAACGTGACGACGGCGCTGTTTTCGGTGTTGGGCGGGCTGCCGGCAGAACGGTTGCGCGGCAAGAAGGTGCTGATCGCGGCGGATTGCTTTCCGTCGCTGCATTTTCTGCTGTCGGGTATGCAGGACAGGCTGGGGTTCACACTGGAAACCGTGCCTGTCCGGCAGGGGGAGTTCTGGGTTCGGGACGCCGATATGCTATCCGTCTGGGATGCGGATGTGGGGTTGGCAGTGTTGACATTTGTCACCTCGACCGCGTCGCATCGGTGTGATCTGGGGGCGCTGATCGACCATGGGCAAAAGATGGGGTCGGTGATCGGCGTGGACCTGACCCAGGGGATCGGGATCATTCCGTTTTCGCTGAAGGAGTATCCGGCGGATTTCGTGATCTCCACCACGCTGAAATGGCTGTGTGGCACGCCCGGCGCCGGGGTCGTGCAGATGCGCGAAGACCTGATTGCAGAGGTGCGGCCTGAGTTGCGCGGATGGTTCAGCCAGGACAATCCGTTTTCCTGGGATCTGGATGCGTTCGACTATGCCCCGGATGCCCGCCGGTTCGAGCATGGCACGCCGTCTGTTCTGGCCTGTGTCGGGTCGGTTCCCGCGCTGCGCTGGCACGCGGGGCAGGGGGGGCTTCTGGGGCAGAACAGGGAATTGACGGCAGATATTATCGTACGTGCGGCTCAGATGGGTTTGACCCTTGCCTCCCCTTCGGAGGAGGCCCGACGCGGCGGGTCGGTGATGGTGCAGCTGCCAGCCACGACCAATCCGGCGGATGTGGTGGACGGGCTGCGGGCGCGGCGCGTACATGTGGACACACGTGGACAGATTATGCGGCTGTCGCCCGGCGCGGTCACGACACCCGATGGGGTGGAGCAATTGTTTGAAGGGCTGAAAAGTCTTGTTTAGAGACGAAATGGGGAAGACGACATGAGGAAAATAGCCGTTGTGACCGGTGCTGCCGGCGGTCTGGGTCGCGCGATTTCAAAACAGTTGATCGCCGACGGCCTGCAGGTGGTGGGTCTGGATATTGACGCCGATGGATTGGCGGAACTGGGGCAGGCGGATCATTTCGAGGGGATCGTGGTGGACCTGATGGACCCCGGTGCCATTGCCGCCGCGTTCGATCACATCGGTACGGCCCACGGCGGGGTCGACGCGCTGGTGAACAATGCGGGTACCTGTTTCATGTCGGATTTCCCGAATATCCCGGCGGAGGAATTCGAGGCGCAGATGGCGCTGAATTTCTCCGGCGCGTTTCACTGTGCGCAAGCCGCCGTCAAGTTGATGGAAGGGCGCGACGGGGTGCGCAAGATCGTCAATATTTCGTCAAATGGGGCGTATAATTTCGATGCCTTCGATCCGCCGCATTACCGTGCGTCAAAGGCCGCATTGGACACGCTGACCAAGGATCTGGCGCGGCGCTATGCCCGCGACAAGATCAGCGTCAATTCGATTGCGCCGGCAATGACGGAAACGCCGCTGTTCAATGTCGTCAGCGAAGAAGTGCTGGCAGAAGCGATTGCGCAGATGCCGCATGGCGAACCGATGAAGCCGCATCAGGTCGCGGATTGGGTCGGGTTTCTGGTGTCCCCGGCCGGAGACGTGTCGAGCGGGAACGTGATCATCCTGAACCAGGGGCGCGACGTGCGTTGACGGATGGGTAAGGAGATGCGCATACTCTATGTGCATTAGGAGGGCGCATCATGGGTATTCAAGGATCTGGGAAAAAGGCGACCAATGTGACGCTGGATCAGGCGTTGCTGAAGGATGCCAAGGCGCTTGGGGTCAATGTCTCTCAGGCGGCGGAGAAGGGGTTGGACGAGGCGGTGCGCCAAGCCAAAGGTGAGGCATGGCAGCGGGAGAATGCGGAGGCGATGGAAGCCTGGGGCAAATGGGTCGAGGAGAATGGTCTGCCGCTTGAAAAGTACCGCATGTTCTGATGGCGCGATACGACGTTTATCACTTCAACGGCGGATTCGTTGTGGACCTGCAATGCGATTTTGTCACCATACCGGGCAGCCGGGTTGTGGCACCGTTGATCCCTGGCGCGGATGTGCCTGAGACGGTCAGGGGGCTGCATCCGCAGATCGAATTCCGTGATCAACCGCTGGTGCTTGCGACACATCTGCTGGCTGCGACGCCGGTTGGTGCGATGTCGGGCCCGGTGGGCAATTGCAGATCCTATGCCGATGACATTACCCGGGCGCTTGATCTTCTGTTTATCGGCTACTGACTACGCGAACCACTCCGGCGCTTTCTTGAGCACCGGCCATTGTTCCGGGCTGTGGCCGAAAATGACGAAAGCCTTCCGCTCGGCGGCCATCTCCATCAGTCGCGCGCCATGGTGAATCGCCTGATCCACATCCCATGACCCTGCAAATCCCTCGTCAATCTCAGACGCGCGGCTGATCGCGTCGGAGGTCAGCAGAACCCAACCGGTATCCGGCAGGCGCAGCATGAAGGCAAGCTGGCCGGGTGCGTGGCCGGGACAGTGCAGAACCTCGAAATCGGGACCCAGCGTCCTGTCCTCCGATACCTCGATATAGTCCCTGTCGGGCCATTCCATCGGCTGTTTGCCCGACCAATACAGCGGCCGTGGCAGGGCGCGTTCATCGGTGGAAATCAGGATCGGCACGCCGGGAAATCCGTCCATGTCGCCGACGTGATCGATGTGTGTGTGGCTTTGGATCATCAGGGTTATGTCGGTCTTGCGCAGGTCCAGTTTGGCCAGCTGCGCTTCGGGCAGGTTTTCGACCGTTACGGACAGCACGCGGCCAAAGTTCCCCAGTGCGTCTTCTTCGGTCGCGGCGGCGGCATCCACCGCGTATTTCTCAGGAAAGCCGGTGTCGATCAACACCACTTCGCCCGCGTCCGTTTCCACCACGAAACCGCAGATGCCGATGGTGCGCGGGCCTGCGTGGACCTCGAACAGGCCATAATCCAGCACCGCCAGCCGTTTCGGTTTGCCCTTGAGGGTGAAGTGGTTTTTCATGGCCTTATAGGGTGAGGGGGCGCGATGAAAGTCAAGATACACAGGCTGTTTCAATACCTGCTGGAAACGGTGGAGGCGGAGCCGGAGGCGATTGTTGGCTTTTCGTTGTCGGAGTCCCCTAAGCTGGGGGAATTCATGGGGGATCTGGACCCGGAATTGCCGCTGGACTGGAACAACCGCGATTTTCGTGGGCTGCCGGAGTTGCGGACGCATGTGTTACGCCAAGCGGGGTTGGATGGGGTTTTGACGCCGAAGGACGTGCTGATCACCGCCGGCGCGGCAGAGGCAAATTACCTCGCCATCATGCAGACGCTGGAACCGGGCGACCGGATTGTTGTGGAATCCCCCGGCTGGCCGCAGGCGGAGGTGCTGGCGCAGGCCATCGGGGCAGAGATCGTTCGGGTGAACCGCCGGGAGGAAGACGGCTGGCGGCTGCCGCTGGACCGGATGCGCGATGTGGTGACGGCGGACACGAAGATGATCTTCGTCACCAATCCCAACAATCCTACGGGTGACGTGATGGACGCCGCGACCTTGCAGGAGTTGGTGCAGATTGCCGATGGGGCAGGGGCGTGGTTGCTGGTCGATGAGGTCTACGCGGGCCTCGAATGGGACGGGCCGCGCGCGCCGTCGGTGGCGGGGATGTACGCGCGGGGGATCACCACCGGGTCGGTCAGCAAGGCGCTGGGGCTGCAGGGGCTGCGGACGGGGTGGCTGATTTGCCCCGATCCGGGGCTGGTCATGGACGCGGTGATCCTGCGGGAGAATTCATCGGAGATCATGAACATCATGGGTGAGGTGATTGCGGAGATCGCCTTGAGGCCCGCGCGATTGGCCCCGGCGATGGAGAAGGCGCGGGCCGAAGGTGCCGCCAATCTGGCGGAGATGAACGACTGGGTTGCGGATCAGGAACATCTGTCTTGGATACCGCCGCGCGCGGGGTTGATCGGGCTGGGCAGGTTGCCTGAAGGGCTGGACAGTGACGCATTTGCGACGCGGCTGCTGGACGATCCCTACCGCACGTTCCTGCTGCCCGGCAGTGCCTATCACGAGCCGCATCACATCCGGCTGGGTGTTGGCGGCGGGGCAGGGGTGAACCTTGGCAAGGGCTTAACGCGGGTGGCGCAGGCGTTGAAAGACTGGAAGGACGGCGCATGGAATTGATCGACGGGCATCACCATTTGTGGGCACCGCAGACGCCGGAACTGGATGTGGGTTATGGGTGGCTGAAGGACATTGGGGCGATGAAACCTTTCGGCGATCCGACACCGATCCAGCGGGATTATCTGCTGCCGGAGTTTCTGGGGGAGGCCGCGCCGCGTACTCTTGCCGGATCGGTGCATGTACAGGCGGACCCAAAGATACCCGACCCGGTGGCGGAGACCGCGTTCATTCAGAAGATCAGCGATGACAGCAGGCATCCGATTATGATTGTCGGCTTCGTGGACCTGACAGCGGTCGATGCGGCAAAGCAGATTGAAAGGCACACCGCCCACAAGAACCTGCGCGGCATTCGCCAGATCATCTCCCATTTGCCGGAGCGGCCCGAGATCAGCTTTGCCGCGACCAACCTGCTGGATGATCCGGCATGGCGCGCGCATTATGCGCTGCTTGCCGACCATGGGCTGCGGTTTGATCTGCAGCTTTACCCCGAACAGATGATGCAGGCGGCGGAGTTTCTGAACGATCATCCGGACATCCCGGTGGTGATTGATCACATGGGCTCCCCCTATGATCCGCAAAACCTCAGCCTTTGGGCGCAAGGCATGGGCGCACTGGCGGCGCTGCCGCATGTCAGCGTGAAGCTATCGGGCTATGCGATGTTCTTTGGCCCACATCTGCAAGGCGCTGCGCAGCGGGTGACGCAGGAGATCCTTACCGGGTTCGGCCCAGAACGGGTGATGTTCGGCAGTAATTTCCCGGTGGACAGCCTGCATCTGACCTATCCCGCGCTGCTTGATTTCGTGGAAGACGAGGTAGGCGCGGACGCGCAGGCGCGCGCGGCGGTCATGGGGGGCACGGCCCGCGCATTTTATCAGTTCTGATAGCGCAAGCAGGGGTCGCGCCTGCGGTGACGTAGGGGTATACACACCCCAAGGGGATACCGGCCGTATGGCCAAGGGAAGACAGGGGAAAAGACATGCCAACCTATGATGAAACCTACGCGGCATGGGCTGCTGATCCACAGGCATTCTGGGCCGAAGCCGCGAAGGACATTGATTGGTTCACGCCCGCCGCGCAGGTTCTGAACCCTGACAAGGGCGTCTATGGCCGCTGGTTTGATGGTGCCACCTGCAACACCTGCTACAACGCCATCGACCGTCATGTGGAGGCGGGGCATGGCGACCGGCTGGCAGTGATCTACGACAGCCCGGTGACCGAGACGGTGCAGCGGTTCACCTATGCGCAAGCCCAGCAGCAGATCAGCGCGCTGGCCCATGTGCTGCGCGGCATGGGCGTGACGAAGGGCGACCGGGTCGTCATCTACATGCCGATGGTGCCGCAGGCGGTCTTCGCCATGCTGGCCTGCGCGCGGCTGGGCGCGGTGCATTCGGTTGTCTTTGGCGGCTTTGCGGCCAAGGAACTGGCGACGCGGATTGATGATGCGGCGCCCAAGGTGATCATCTCCGCCTCCTGCGGGATCGAACCGGGGCGGGTGATTGCCTACAAACCCCTGCTGGATGAAGCGATCGAGATGTCGGCGTCCAAGCCAAGCGGGTGCGTGATCCTGCAGCGGGAGAAGCAGACCTGTGATCTGACCGAAGGCCGCGACGTGGATTATGCCGCTGCCGTTGAAGCGGCGATTGCAGCAGGGCAGGGCACGGAATGTGTGCCCGTCGCCGCGACTGATCCGCTCTATATCCTCTATACCTCCGGCACGACGGGCCAGCCCAAAGGCGTGGTGCGCGACAACGGCGGGCACATGGTCGCGCTGAAATGGTCGATGCCGAATATCTATGACATTGCCCCCGGCGAGGTGTTCTGGGCCGCGTCGGATGTGGGGTGGGTCGTGGGCCATTCCTACATCTGCTACGCGCCGCTGCTGCATGGCTGCACGACGCTTGTGTACGAAGGCAAGCCCGTGGGCACGCCGGATGCCGGTGCGTTCTGGCGGGTGATGCAGGACCATGACGTGGTGTCGCTGTTCACGGCCCCGACGGCGTTTCGTGCGATCAAGAAGGAAGATCCAAAGGGCGCGCTGCTGGCCGACTACGATCTGAGCAAGTTGCGGTCGTTGTTCCTGGCGGGCGAACGGTCTGATCCCGCGACAATCGAATGGGCGCAGGAGAAACTGGGGGTGCCCGTGATCGACCATTGGTGGCAGACGGAGACGGGCTGGACCATCTCCGGCAATCCGCTGGGCCTTGGCATGTTGCCGGTGAAACTCGGCTCTCCGGGCAAGCCGATGCCGGGGTATGACATTCACGTGCTGGACGACGCGGGCAAGCCTGTTCCGCCCGGCACGCTGGGCAACATCGTGTGCAAACTGCCGCTGCCGCCTTCGGTCTTCCCGACCCTGTGGAACGCGGAGGAACGGTTCCTGTCGTCCTACATGAACGATTTTCCGGGGTACTACGCGACCTCTGATGCGGGGATCGTCGATGAGGATGGCTATCTGTTCATCATGGCGCGGACCGATGACATCATCAACGTGGCGGGCCACCGCCTGAGCACGGGCGCGATGGAGGAAGTGCTGGCCAGCCATCCCGACATCGCCGAATGCGCGGTCGTGGGCAAGGCGGATGACCTGAAAGGGCAGATGCCGCTGGGGCTTTACGTGACCAACGATGGCGCGGGGCGTGATGCGGCGGAGCTGGAGAAGGAATTGGTGCAACTGGTCCGGCAGAAAATCGGAGCGGTGGCAGCCTTCAAGACCGCGGTGGAGGTCAAGCGCCTGCCGAAAACCCGGTCCGGCAAGGTGCTGCGCGGGACGGTCCAGAAGATCGCGGATGCGGCGGAGTTCAAGATGCCAGCGGCGATTGATGATCCTGCGATCCTCGATGAAATTTCCGAGGCGCTGGATGCGCGCAAACTGATTGGATAGGCAATGATTGAACGGATGCACACGGGCGTAAGGTCCAGCAAGATCGTGAAACACAATGGCGTCGTTTACCTGACCGGGCAGGTGGGCGAAGGCGCCGATATCACGGAGCAGACGATTGAATGTCTGTCCCGCGTGGATGCCTTGCTGAAGGAGGCGGGATCAAGCCGAGAGCACATGCTTCAGGTGGAGATCTGGCTTGCGGATATGGCCGACTTTGCGGCGATGAACGAGGTCTGGAACGCCTGGGTGCCAGAGGGCCACGCGCCCGCGCGGGCCTGCGGCGAGGCAAAGCTGGCGCGTGATGTGCTGAAGGTTGAGATGATTGTGACGGCGGCGGTTATTGAGTGAGCGCACGCCTGTTGCTGATGATGTACCGGGTATTTGAAAAAGGATGAAGGGGCGGGGTGTGCCTTCATGTGAGGATCGGGCCTAGAGGTTACGTTAGAGCCTGTTTTTGGGAGAAACCTATGACCATCACCCCCCTAGGTATTGATCCTGCGCAGTGTTTCATCGGGGGCGATTGGATCGTGCCGATGGGCGCAGACACGCTGGATTTGATCAACCCGTCGGACGGCAGCACCCTGTGCGCGATTGCACGGGGGCAGGCGGAGGATATCGACCGGGCGGTCGCGGCAGCCGAAGCGGCGCTGGACGGCGATTGGGGACGCGCGACAGCCGTCGAACGGGGGCGCGTATTGGCCCGGATCGGCGCGCTGGTGCTGGAGAACATCGAGGAATTGGCGCGGCTGGAAGCGCTGGACGTGGGCAAGCCGCTGACGCAGGCGCGCGCGGATGTCATCGCGCTGGCGCGATACATGGAGTTCTACGCAGGGGCCGCCGACAAGCTGCATGGGGCGACCATTCCCTATCTGGACGGGTACACCGTCTATACCCTGCGCGAACCGCACGGGGTGACGGGGCATATCATCCCGTGGAATTATCCGATGCAGATCATCGGGCGGTCTGTCGGCGCTGCCCTGGCCGTGGGCAATTCTTGCGTGTTGAAACCGGCGGAAGAGGCTTGTCTGACCGCGCTGGCTTTCGCCGAACTGGCACATCGCGCCGGTTTGCCTGCCGGGGCTTTGAACGTGGTGCCGGGGATCGGCGCGGAAGCCGGTGCAGCGTTGAGCGCGCATCAGGGCGTGCAACACATGTCCTTCACCGGGTCGGTGGGCGTCGGCAAGCTTATCCAGACGGCGGCGGCGCAGAATGTCGTGCCGGTCACGCTGGAGCTGGGCGGAAAATCCCCGCAGCTGGTCTTTGACGATGCGGATGTGGATGCCGCTTTGCCGTTTCTGGTGAACGCCGGGATACAGAACGCGGGGCAGACCTGTTCGGCGTCCAGCCGCATTCTGGTGCACCGCAGCCGGTATGATGAGGTCGTGAGCAAGATGGCCGCGCGGTATGGGGCTTTGCGCGCGGGGCCTGCGATGGATGATCTTGAGGTGGGACCCTTGGTGTCCGCCCGTCAGCGCGAGATCGTTGAGGGATTTATTGCCAAGGGCGGTGATCTTGAAGTCGCAGGGCAGGGGCAGATCGTGGCGGATGCGCCCACGGGCGGTTCCTATGTCGCGCCCACGTTGTTTGCGGGCGTCACACCGGATCACACACTTGCACAGGATGAAATCTTTGGTCCCGTGCAAGTCGTCATCCCCTTCGAGGATGAAGCGCAGGCGGTGCAGATCGCCAATGGCACCGCCTTCGGCCTTGTCGCCTCCGTCTGGTCTGACAGCGGCGCGCGGCAGATGCGGCTGGCCAAACGGCTGCGCGCAGGGCAGGTGTTCATCAACAACTACGGGGCCGGGGGCGGTGTGGAACTGCCCTTTGGCGGCACCGGGCTGTCGGGGCACGGACGCGAAAAAGGGTTCGAGGCGCTGTATGGCTTCACCGCGCTCAAGACGGTGGCAGCCTATCATGGGGGAACGGAATGAGACTGAATGGAAAGACCGCAATCGTGACAGGCGGCGCGTCAGGCTTTGGCGCGGGGATCGTGCGCAAGTTCGTGGCCGAAGGCGCGCGGGTGATGATCGCCGATCTGAACACCGACATGGCGCAAGAGGTCGCGTCAGAGGTCGGCGGCGACGTGCGTGTCGTGCAGGCCAATGTGGCGCAGGGCGCGGACGTCGAAGCCATGGGTCAGACCACGCTGGAAGCCTTTGGCCGCATCGACATTCTGGTGAACAACGCCGGCACCACCCATCTGCCAAGCCCTATGGAGGACGTGACGGAGGAAGATTTCGACAAGGTCTTCGCGGTCAATTGCAAGTCCGTCTACCTCACCGCGCGCACCATCGTGCCGGTGATGAAAGCGCAGGGGTCTGGCGTGATCCTGAACATCGCGTCCACGGCCGGGGTCAGTCCGCGCCCGCGGCTGAACTGGTACAACGCCTCCAAGGGATGGATGAACAACGCCACCAAGGGGATGGCGGTGGAACTGGCCCCCGAAGGCATCCGCGTCAACGCGCTGAACCCCGTGGCGGGGGAGACGCCGCTGCTGAAAAGCTTCATGGGGGAAGACACGCCGGAGATGCGCGCGAAGTTTCTTGCGACCATCCCGCTGGGCCGCTTTTCCACGGCGGAGGATATGGGCAACGCGGCCTGCTACCTGTGTTCGGACGAGGCGAGCATGATCACCGGCGTCTGCATGGAGGTGGACGGCGGGCGGTGTATCTAGGACCTAGTGGCCGTAAAGGGCAGAGTAGATGCCAAACGCCCCGACCACGATCAGGCTGAGCGCCCAGAGGATATCGAGGTTGAACCAGGTCTTCGACAGGAACCGCAGGCCCAGCCAGAAATAGATCACCGTGGCAATCACACCGCCGACCAGCGTCATCGCAAAGGTATGTGCCGCCGCCACGGCAAAGGCGATGGTGACATTGCTGCCCATCAGCGCCTGCGCGGCCAGATGCCCGGTTTCATCCGCCCCAATCGCGCAGATCCCCAGAAAGATCGGCACCAGCATCAGCCCCGCCCCGTGCGCCGTTGCCGCAAGGAATGACCAAAGCGCCAGCCGCGCGGGATGCACTCGCGCCAGGATTTTGGGATGTCGTCGGTTGATCAGAAGATAGGTGCCCATAGCAATCACCAACAGGCCCGCGCCGACACGGATTTCGACCTCCCATTCGACCAGCACGATCATCAGCGAAAACGGCAGCAAGATGCCGATCATGGCCAGGAAATGCCCCACGGCCAGCAGCCCAAGCGCGCGGGGCAGGGCGGTGTGTTTCCGCTCCATCAGGGCGGCGGAGACGGCCAGTGGCCAGCCCATGCCGGGATTGATCCCGTGATAGACGCCAGAAAAAATGACGGCCCACCAAAGGGCCGCCACAGATGTTTCGTCTAGCATCGTTTAGACAGAAGGATAGCAGAAACTGTCGGTGGAACAGTCACCTCCCTCAAGGCGGATCTGGTGCGAACGCAGACCCTTGGGGAAGTCGATGTAGAAATCCTTGTTCAGCGTCAGACCGCCGTTTTCGCCCACATCGGCCATGACCATCTGCCCGCCTTCATCGTCGGGATAGAACTGATCATCCCACGTGGAGTAAAGCGAGTTGGTCCAGTAGACCCGCTTGCCGTCGCGGCTGATCTCGACCATCTGGGGGCCGTAGGCAAAGTCCTTGCCGTTGGGGTGCTTTGCCCCGCGCGCGATCCCGCCCAGTTCGACCTTGCCCGCCAGCACCGGCTTCATCGGGTCGGAGACGTCATACTGGTGCATCTCCCCCAGACCCCAGCAGGCGACATACAGGTATTTGTCGTCAAGGCTCAGGTCGATGTCGGTGACCAGCGGTGGCACGGCCTCAAAGCCCTGCAGCAGTGGCGGCAGGTTTTCCGGCTTTTCGGGGCGCGGGTCGATGGTGATGGTCTTTTTCGCCTGCCACTTGCCCTTGTCATCGCGCCACCAGGTAAAGATCGACCCTTGCAGGTTGGTGGTATCGACCACCACGCCGCAGAAGCCATAGGATTTCGTCGGATCATGGGCGGGCCGGATTTCCAGCGCCATCTGGTGATTTTCGCCCAGGTCGATCGTCTGGATGTTCTTGCGCGCGCGCAGGTCCCAGAAATGGATCGAATGGCCGTACTTGTTGCTCAGCAGATCCTCGGCGACGATCCCGCCTTCGAACTGCGGCGGCAGGCCCCATTCGGAACTGACCATGTAATCCTGCGGCAGGTTCCACCAGAAGTCGTAATGCTTGTCCTGCTTGCCCCGGTCCATCTCGTACTGGCCGATGATCTCGAAGGTTTCGCAATCCATGATGAAGATGCCCGGAGGGCCGTCCGTGCCGTCCTTGCCGCCGCCGCCCAGGCAGGAAACATAGATGCCTTCGGGGCCGCAATGGATGGTATGGGGGCGGGAATAGCCGGTCTTGGCAAACAGCTCCTCGGGTTCGATCGTCTTGTGGATCTTCGCCTTCAGCGGCTCTTTCACGTCGATGACGTAAATGCGCGAAGACCGGATGCCGGGAACAATCAGATAGCGGCGTTCAAGAAACGCGTGGCCCGTCAGGGGCGACAGCGAAGACGAACAGGCATTCCAGCCGAAGTGGTGAAATTCGTCGCCCTTGTTGGGCACGATCACCTGATGAACAATCTCGCCATAGGTCTTTGAGCCGGGTTTGAGGTCAATGACCGCGATCCCGTCGGACTGCGACCCATCGGGGCTGAGCATGACGGTAAAGGCAAAATTCTCCACCGGGGCCTGCATGGCAAGCTTGGGTGAGGCGTGAAATGTCGGGTCCGGTCTTAAGTTCATAGTTTCCTCCCATAAAACTAAGGTAATGTCGCAGCCTTTTGGGCCACCGTCTTTGGCTTGGCTGTCGTTCTCTTATTGCAGGGGGGCGCGGAGGTGCCGGGCCGTTGCCGTGGATCGATCAGAAAGCTTTTCCCTTCAAGGCTCCCCACAACAGGGAATCCCATGCCCACTATGGCGCGAATATGAAATCTGGCAATTTGTTTTTGAATCCGCTTAAAAATCAGAATATTATTCTGTAAGACGCATTATGGTAAATACGTTGTCCCCGTAACCGCCAAAACAGGATCGTGTTGATGCAACCGCTCAAAACCTCAGCCGCGCAGCTGGTCGCCGCCGCGCGCGCGCGAATCGAAGAAATTGAAACGCCCGATCTGATCGCCATGGTGGATGATCCCGACGTGGTGATCGTCGACCTCCGCGATCCGCGCGAACGTCAGCGGACCGGGTACATTCCCGGCGCATTTCACGCCCCGCGCGGCATGATCGAATTCTGGGTCGATCCGGAAAGCCCCTATCACAAGGACGTCTTTGCGCAGGAGGGCAAGAAATACGTCTTTCACTGCGCCTCGGGGTGGCGATCCGCGCTGACGGTAGCCACCTTGCAAGACATGGGGTTCGCGGCCGCGCACTTGAAAGACGGGTTTTCCGCCTGGGAAAAACACGGCGGCCCTGTTGCGCGGGACGGGGACGCCGCATAGCACGCCAGATCCACTTCACGACCACAGAT
>NZ_CP166248.2:0-92131 GCF_041281685.2 Sulfitobacter rhodophyticola
TTTACCATAATCCGCCTTATAAGTCAGCAGAGCTGACCTAAAAATGCTAGACACTTCCTCGCTGTGCGAATGGCGGCTTGGAGCCCAATGCGTATGATGCTGCGCATTGCACGAACGGCGGCTACAGCGATTCTGGCCAAGACTAACCAACTTCAACGTAGGTTCTGTAGAGGGTTTGCATCACAGGAAATGTGATTGGTGTAGGTGATGTGGCAGTTCGCGAGCGAAAAGGACTGTCAGATGCAACTCCAGTGATCCGCAGCCTTTAGATCTACGATTTTGCCTTCACTTAGCCGCCAAGCAACCGAGAAACTATGACCGCAAACTAGAATGCCATATCCAGTTTCTGCGATCCTTGGATGCTCAACGTAGTTCTCAGGAAGCGCAGATTGAAAACGTTCGTGCGCTTGAACGAACTCCGGATACGTTTTGTAAGTTCTATCGCGGTCGACGTATCTGATCGAGCGCCCTCCGTTTTCTCGATATGTGATAGGATTTTCTGGAGGAATACGCATTCTGAAGCCCCTCACCTGAAGAGCCGAGATTAATGACTCTTCTGTCGAGTACTTGGCAGCCAAGCGTTCTACGTTTTTCTGAAAATCCATTGTCCAGGTGAAGGGATGCTGGCGGGCAAGGTATGGCGGACCGACTAGGAGGACTACTCCAAAGTAGATGCACGCGCATACTGCGATGAACCATACAGATAGATTTCGCAAACGAGAGCGTTTCATGAATTTATGATGGTGTTTCTTACGAGGGATGCCAAGATTTGATAAGTACTTGCCCCGGATTTCGAACTCAATGTAGCCGAAGCACGCACCTTTCTGTCACAAATCGAAACGGGCGATCTTGCATTATCGGTCCTTCCGAAGCAGCCATTGGCACAGCTGTAGCGAAAGCTCACTTTGTCCGCAAACCCGCCATCGAAGCTGAAATCTGGACTACTACAAAGACAACAATCAGCCACTACGGGGAGCGCATAGCAGAACCGTAAATCCCCGAGCAATAGCCACCGTCGCTGGTACCAGACGAACCAGCCCCACCGCGAGAAGATCATTCGTCTTCTTCGGGGTCTTTTTTCAAAAGGTCGTATTTGCGCAGCTTCACATACAACGACTGGCGCGACAGCCCCAGCATTTCCGCCGCGGCGACGCGGTTGTTGGAGGTCAGCTCGACCGCGGTTTCGATGCACATCTTTTCGATCACATCCGTGGTCTTCGCCACAATGCCCTTCAGCGTCTGTGACCCGATCAGTTCGATCACTGACCGCATATCGACATCGGTGATCTGCTGGCTGGATTTGCGCACCATCTCTGCCCGGCTGGCGTCACGGATGACCATGGCAAAAACAGGTTCCTTCGCGCCGGTCAACCGGGCGGTCGATACCTCGACCGGGACCTCGACACCATGTTCGCCGATGATGCGCGTCGCATAAAGCCGCATCGCACCCGTACGCGTGGCATTCTCCGCGATCACATTGAAATCGACCGATCCACGGCCAAGGAAATCGGTCAGGGCGCGGCCTTTGACAGCCTGCGCATGAACCGCATCCGTCAGCCGCAGGAACGCATCGTTCGCGCTCAGGATCTGGCCGGACCTGCTCACGAAAACGATCCCGTCGGTGCTGCGCTCGAAGAGACCGCTCAATTGTTCATCAAGCGCGTCAGAGCGGATACCGACACCCTCTTCGTCCATGATCTGACACAGCAGCATGTGTTCCCCGGTTGTCCGGAACAGGGTTGGCCGCATGTTCAGGGTTTGCCCATCCGGTGTCCGCACGACCACATCGCCACCCGACTGGCTGGATGCGATGCGCGTCAGCGCCTCGATCATCCGAGGCTCCCCCGGAACCTCAAGCATGTCGGCCATGGTGGCCCCCACAAGATCACCGCGTTGCTTGTCGAGCAATGCCATCGCCGCCGGGTTGCAATCCACGATCTCGCCCCGGCTGAGTGTGACAAAAAGCGTCCCGCGGTCGGTTGCGGCCATCAGGACGCGCAGACGCGTTTCATACTCACGCTGCGCCTCATAGTCTTTTTCCAGCGCGATTTGCGCCGCGACCAGCTGTTGCTGCATTTCGGCAATCGGCCGCAGATCCTGTCCCAGCAGCAGGATCGCGCCGTCCGTACCGATCTGGTGAAAGCTGTAGCGCATTGGGAATTCCTGCTGGGTCCCGCTGGCGATGTGGTTCAATTCGACCGGGCGGACCATGCCGCCCTTGCCGTTGAGGAATTCCGCAAAGCGGTCCTCGAACTTGGGCAGCGATTCAACAGTCAGGTGATCACGCAGCGGCTGCCCTTCCCAACGGGACACCCCGGCGTGCATCTTGAAATTGGGATTGCTCAAAACGCCCAGTACGATCCCGCTGCTGGACAGGACAAGTGCCAGATCTGCAATGCGGGAAATGATTTCGGAAACGATCTCCGGCTCGATCATCGGGATCAGGCCGCTGGTCCAGGTCATTTGATCCTGCGACATCATAGGCTGCGTTCCGGCACGTTGATGTCACCCGCCAAAGCGCGGTCGCTGAGGGATTGCTCGCAAAACGCCATGGCGCCACCCAGACCGCTGGTGACCATGTCGGCCCCGGTAAAGGATTGTATATCTTTGACGTGTTCCAGAATGCTACCGCCTATTATGACTGGCGTGCTGTCGCTTATCGTTTTCACAGAATCTACTAAATCGCGGAGTGATTCAAGGCACTTCCTGCCCGAACCCGACAACATGACGCCCGCAAATGCCGTCTGCCCCAGATATTCGGTGATCCTGGCAGGTGTCAGGTCGTACTCCACAAGGACCGGCATGCCGCGTTCACGCAATTGTCCGGCCAACACGCTTGCGCCAAGCGAATGCTGCACGCCTGCGGGCACCCCGACAAGATATCCGGGTCTGTGGTACAGGTGCGCGGCATGCAGTTCTTCCCAGTCTGCCTCCATCCGGCGCAGCAACCCCTGAAGCCGGGCACAGCCGATTGTCACGGCGCCGAAATCAAGTCTGTCCTCGCACCATTCCACACCCAGCGCACGCGCCACGGTGGGGATGTAATTCTCGGCAATCTGGGCGTTGCTGATCCGCGCCTTGCGCATGTCACGCAGGACGTCCCGCATCCCCTGCTGGTTCGTGCTGAGCGCGGCGGCGAGCAGTTGATTGACATAGACATCAAGATGTTTGCGGCGCGCGAAAGCATCCTGCAAATCAGGCGCAAGCAGGTTGATGGCCTGCAATGCAATCCGGCTGACCTCTGAACCGGTCAAAGACTGCGTTGGGTCGGTCGGTTTGGTCACGCCTTCCTCCCTGACACTTCACGCGGGCAATCGCATACGTCTAAAATCGGCGTCATCGTCCAACAGCGCATGGATAATGTCAAATAAAATTGACAGATTCCGCAGCATGTCGTCTAAAGTGCTGGAAAACCCTGTGTATAAAGGTGTCAACTTTTTCGACCACTCCCATTATCTATGTAAATTAAAATTGACACTTTTGCTGATTCCTGCCAAATTTTGCCCAGACAATCGCGTCTGGGGGAGCCATGACAGGACCTGCGGTCACCACATCCGGATACCATCCGCTCTATACACCGGCCCAGCGGGCGCGGCGCGATCGGACCGTCTGGACCCTTGTTCAAGGCGTGCTTGCACCGGCGCAATTCATCGTCTTCCTGATCTCCGTCGCACTTGTCTTGCGCTACCTCTTCACCGGGGCTGGGTACGAGATTGCAACCGCCTCGATCCTGATCAAAACCGGCTTTTTGTACCTCATCATGGTGACTGGCGCGATCTGGGAGAAAGTCGTTTTTGATCAGTGGCTTTTTGCGCCCGCCTTCTTCTGGGAGGACGTGTTCAGCTTTGCAGTCATCGCGCTGCATACACTGTACCTCTATGGCCTGATCTGGGGCGGTCTGGCGCCCCAATCGCTGATGGGCATCGCCCTCGCGGCCTACGCGGCTTACGTGGTCAACGCAGGACAGTTCGTCTGGAAACTCAGGCAGGCCCGGTTGCAGGCGGAGGGGGTCGGATGAACGACCAATTCACGCCCCCGCCAGCACCCGGATGTCGCAACGCACCGATTCTCAAGCAACGTGGCCAGCGCGAAGTATTCTGCGGGCTGACCGGGATCATCTGGCTGCATCGGAAGATCCAGGACGCCTTTTTCCTCGTCGTCGGCTCCCGCACATGCGCCCACCTGCTGCAAAGTGCCGCCGGTGTGATGATCTTTGCCGAACCCCGATTCGGCACCGCGATCCTTGAGGAATCGGATCTGGCCGGGCTGAACGATGCCCATGCCGAACTCGACAAGACGGTTGCGCAACTTCTCGCCCGGCGCCCCGACATCCGGCAATTGTTCCTCGTGGGCTCCTGCCCATCCGAGGTGATCAAGCTCGATCTCAGCCGCGCCGCCGAACGGCTGACCCAGCAATTCGCGCCCGCGGTGCGCGTGCTGGAATATTCCGGCTCAGGTATCGAAACGACATTCACCCAAGGCGAAGATGCCTGTCTGGCCGCGATGGTCCCGGTCCTGCCCGCCAGCGACGCGCGTGAATTGCTGGTCGTGGGCGCCCTGCCCGATGTGGTCGAAGATCAGATGCTGTCCCTGCTCGACGGTCTCGGCGTTGGCCCTGTCCGGGTGTTGCCTGCCCGGTCGATTGAAGCGGAAGTGGGCATCGGCTCCAACACCGTCTTTGCACTCACACAACCCTTCCTGGGTGAAACCCATGCCGCACTTGAACGCCGGGGCGCGCGCCATCTCGCCGCGCCCTTTCCGTTCGGTGACGAAGGGACGACAGCATGGCTCAAAACCATCGCGGATGAATTCGGCGTCAGCGCTGAACAGTTTGCCGACGTCACCGAAGCCCCCCGCCGCCGGGCCCGCGCCGCAATCGCACAGGCCGCTGCACCGCTGAATGACAAATCCGTCTTCTTCTTTCCCGACAGCCAGCTTGAAGTCCCCCTTGCCCGGTTCCTGACCCGCGAATGCGGGATGCGCGCGGTGGAAGTCGGCATGCCCTACATCCACGACGCGATCCACGGCCCCGATCTGGACCTGCTGCCTGAAGGCCCGCAAATCTCCGAAGGACAGGACGTGGACCTCCAACTCGACCGCTGCCGCGACGCCCGCCCCGATCTGACCGTCTGCGGCCTCGGCCTCGCCAACCCGCTGGAGGCCGAAGGGCTCTCCACCAAGTGGGCGATCGAACTGGTCTTCACGCCGGTGCATTTCTACGAACAGGCCGGTGATCTCGCCTCCCTCTTCGCCCGCCCCCTGCGCCGCAAAGCGATCCTGAGCCACGAGGGAGAAGCCGCCGAATGACCCGCCCCCCTCTTTTCTCCAAAAATATCCCGGGAGCGCGAGGGCTGGCCCTCGCACCCGACACCCGCATCACGCACCGGGGTCAGAAATGAAGCTTACCGTCTGGACATACGAAGGCCCGCCGCACGTGGGCGCGATGCGCGTCGCCACTGGCATGAAAGGCCTGCACTACGTTCTGCACGCGCCTCAGGGCGATACCTACGCGGACCTGCTGTTCACCATGATCGAACGCCGCGATCACCGCCCGCCCGTCACCTACACCACGTTCCAGGCCCGCGATCTGGGCTCTGATACCGCCGGGCTGTTCAAGCAAGCCTGTCAGGACGCCTATGACCGGTTCAAGCCCGAAGCGATCATCGTCGGTGCCTCCTGCACCGCCGAACTCATTCAGGACGACCCCGGCGGTCTGGCCGAAACCATGGGCTTGCCCGTGCCGGTCATTCCGCTGGAACTGCCCAGCTACCAGCGCAAGGAAAACTTCGGCGCGGATGAAACGTTCTTCCAGATCGTGCGCCATCTGGCCAAACCCATGCCAAAGACCGAACGCGTCAGCTGCAACATCATAGGGCCAACGGCCTTGGGCTTCCGCCACCGTGACGATGTGCAGGAAATCACCAACCTGCTTTATGAAATGGGGATCGAGGTCAACGTGACCGCTCCCATGGGGGCCACGCCTGCCGGGATTGCCCGCATGGGACAGGCACATTTCAACGTCTTGCTTTATCCTGAAACGGGCGAACAAGCGGCCCGCTATTGTGAGCGGACGTTTGACCAGCCCTACACCAAGGTAATTCCCATTGGTGCAGGCGCCACGCACGATTTCATCGCCGAGGTCCGCAAGCTGTCGGGCTCGCAAGCAGAGCTGGATACAGATCGCCTGCGCCAGTCCTGGTGGTCACGTTCCGTGGACAGCACCTATCTCACCGGCAAGCGCGTGTTCATCTTCGGCGACGGCACCCACGTGCAAACCGCCGCCCGCATCGCACGGGACGAGATGGGCTTCGACGTGGCTGGCATCGGCTGTTACAACCGCGAATTCGCCCGCCCCGTGCGCGCCCTGGCCAAAGAATATGGCTTGGAGGCGCTGATCACCGACGATTACCTCGAGGTTGAACGCGCCATCGAAGACCTGCAGCCCGAGATGATCCTCGGCACCCAGATGGAGCGGCACATCGGCAAGCGCCTGGGCATCCCTTGCGCCGTCATCTCAGCCCCCGTGCATGTACAGGACTTTCCCGCGCGCTATTCCCCGCAGATGGGTTTCGAAGGCGCAAACGTCCTCTTTGATACGTGGATTCATCCGCTGGTGATGGGGCTGGAAGAGCACCTGCTGCACATGTTCCGCGAGGATTTCGAATTCAACGATGCGGCAGGTCCCTCGCACCATGGTGGCCACGCGCCAGCAACTCAGACGCCTGAAATCGCGGCTCCCACACCCGTTGCGGCCCAATCCGGTGACGTCATCTGGCTTGATCAGGCCGAACGTGAACTCAAGAAAATCCCTTTCTTCGTGCGCGGCAAGGCCCGCCGCAACACAGAATCCTTCGCGGCCAAAAAAGGCCTGCACGAAATCTCCATCGACACCCTTTACGAGGCCAAGGCCCACTTTGCGCGATAACGTCGATCATATCCCCTACCGCGTCGTGCTTCTGACGCTCGACCGCCACGCAGCGGGGCCTGCCGCACGGGCCGCACCGCGTTTGGCGACGGAATTCGCAGGGCTGGAACTGTCAATCCACGCCGCTGCCGAATGGGGCAAAGACGACGCGGCCCTCACCGCCGCCCGCGCGGATATCGCGCAGGCTGACATCATCATCACCTCCGTGATCTTCCTCGAAGAGCATATTCAGGCCATCCTGCCAGACCTCAAAGCCCGCCGCGACGCCTGCGACGCGATGGTCGGCATCATCGCCGATCAGGAGATCGTGCAACTCACGCGCATGGGCGATCTGGACATGTCCCGCCCCGCTTCCGGCGTGATGGGCCTGTTGAAAAAGCTCAAGCCGTCGAAGAAATCCGGCTCCTCTGGCCGCGACATGACCAAGATGCTGCGCCGCCTGCCCAAGATCCTGCGGCTGGTCCCCGGCAAGGCGCAGGACCTGCGCGCGTGGTTCCTGACCATGCAATACTGGCTGGGTGGCTCGGATGAGAACATCGAAGGCCTCGTGCGGTTCCTCATCTCCCGCTACGCGCACCGCACCGAATGGCGCGGTGTCGAAGCGCAATTGCCCGTCGAATATCCTGAGGTCGGCCTTTATCATCCTGACCTGCCGGAGCATCACATCACCACCGACATAACCGCCCTGCCCAACCGCAGCGATGGTCCCACCGTCGGTATCCTGATGCTGCGCAGCTATATCCTTGCAGGTGACACCGCACATTACGCCCATGTGATCCGCACGATGGAAGCGCGCGGCCTCAACGTCGTCCCCGCCTTCGCAGGCGGCCTCGATGGACGCCCCGCGATGGACGCGTATTTCGGCGGCGTGGATGCGATGGTCTCCCTCACCGGGTTCAGCCTTGTGGGCGGTCCCGCCTACAACGACAGCGACGCCGCAATTGACGCGCTGCAAAAGCTCGACGTGCCCTACATCGGCGCGCAGCCGCTGGAATTTCAGACGCTCGCGCAATGGGCGGAAGGTGGCCAAGGCCTCAGCCCGGTTGAGGCCACCATGCTCATCGCCCTGCCTGAGATTGACGGTGCGACCAACCCCACCGTTTTCGCCGGCCGTCATGGACATGAAGGGTGCGCAGGCTGTGCCCACAAATGCGCCGCGCAAGGCGACGTCAAAGCCATGGCGCCGTGCATCGAACGGATCGACGCGCTGGCCGAAAAGACCGATCGTCTGGCCCGCCTGCGCCGCAAGCAAAACGCGGAAAAATCCGTCGCCGTGGTCCTCTTCGGCTTCCCGCCCAATGCAGGCGCTGTTGGCACTGCCCCGTACCTCTCCGTATTCGAAAGCCTTTTCAATACGTTGCACCGCCTCAAGTCGGAAGGCTATGACGTCACGCCTCCCGCAACGGTCGACGATCTGCGCGAAGCGGTGCTGCACGGCAACGCCAAGGTCCACGGTCAGGACGCCAACGTCACAGCCTCCGTCAGCGCCGACCAGATCGTCGCGCGCACCCCGTGGCTGGACGAAATCGAAGCCGTCTGGGGTCCCGCTCCCGGTCGCATCCAATCCAACGGGCGCGAAGTTTTCATCCTCGGCGCTCAATTCGGCAAGGTCCTTGTCGGCGTGCAACCCACCTTCGGCTACGAAGGCGACCCCATGCGGTTGCTCTTTGAAAAAGGCTTCGCCCCTACCCACGCCTTCAACGCCTTCTACCAATACCTCAAGCAAGACTATGAGGCCGACGTTGTCCTGCATTTCGGCATGCACGGTGCGTTGGAATTCATGCCCGGCAAACAAAACGGCCTTTCCGGCGCGTGCTGGCCCGAGCGGATGATGGGCAACCTGCCCAACGTCTACCTCTATGCCGCAAATAACCCGTCCGAGGCGACATTGGCCAAACGGCGCAGCAATGCCGTGACGATCACCCATCTGACGCCGCCGCTGCAATCCGCCGGCCTCTACCGCGGTCTGGCCGATCTCAAGGACAGCCTCACGCGCTGGCGCAGCTTGCCCTCAGATGATCCCGCGCGCGCGGACCTGACCGATCTGATCGCGGTTCAGGCCGAAGCCGTGAACCTCGAAGGCAACGACCCTGACACACTCTGGCTCAAACTGCTGGAGACCGAGGACGCCCTGATCCCCGATGGCCTGCACATCGTCGGCAAACCACTCTCTGAGGATGCGCGCAACGATCTGCTTAACCTGATGGAATTCGCAAGTGACGAAGACCGCGTTGCAGCAGATGCCAATCTGGCCACTGAGTATGAACTCCCCGCGCTCATGCGCGCCCTGAACGCCCAATTCATCGCCCCCGTCCCCGGCGGCGACGTGATCCGCGCGCCGGAAATCCTGCCCACGGGCCGCAACATCCACGCATTCGACCCCTTCCGCATGCCCACCGCCTTTGCCCTTCTTGATGGCGCGGCACAAGCCGACGCGCTGATCGAAACCCACGAAACCCTGCCGCGCACGGTCGCCCTCGTCCTCTGGGGCAGCGACAACATCAAATCCAACGGCGGCCCCATCGCACAGGCGCTGGCGCTGATGGGCGCAAAGCCACGTTTCGACACCTACGGCCGCCTCTGCGGCGCAGACCTGATCCCCCTCAGCGAACTGGGCCGCGCCCGCGTCGATGTGGTGATGACCCTCTCCGGCATCTTCCGCGATCTGCTGCCGTTGCAGACCAAGCTGCTGGCCGATGCCGCGCTGAAATGCGCCGAAGCCAATGAACCGGGCGATCTGAACCCCATCCGCGCCCATGCGCTCGCCTTCATGGCCGAAAACGGATGCGACATGAAAACCGCCGCTCTGCGCGTCTTCTCCAATGCCGAAGGCGCTTATGGCTCCAACGTGAACCAGCTGGTCGACAGCTCCGCCTTTGACGATGACGCCGATCTGGCCGACGCCTATCAGGCCCGCAAATCCTTCGCTTACGGCACCGACGGCGAAGCATCCCAGCAATCCGCACTGCTGCAAGACACGCTGAAAAACGTCGATCTGGCCTATCAGAACCTCGAATCCGTGGAACTGGGTGTGACCACCGTCGATCACTACTTCGACACGCTGGGCGGCATCGCATCTGCCGTGAAACGCGCCAAAGGCACCGACGACACCCCTGTCTACATCGGCGATCAGACGCGCGGGGCCGCCACTGTGCGCACCCTCCAAGATCAGGTCGCGTTAGAGACACGCGCGCGCAGCCTGAACCCGAAATTCTACGAACCGCTTCTCAAGCACGGCCACGAAGGCGTGCGCCAGATCGAAGCGCATATCACCAACACCGTCGGATGGAGCGCCACCACCGGCAAGGTCGACCCTTGGGTCTACGAAAAACTGTCAGAGACCTTCGTGCTCGACGACGACATGCGCCAGCGCCTTGCGGATCTGAACCCGCAGGCCTCCATGCGCATGGCCAATCGCCTGCTGGAAGCCTCTGACCGCGATTATTGGCAACCCAACGACGCCACGCTTGCGGCGCTGCAATCGGCAGCGGACGCGATTGAAGATCAACTAGAGGGCATTGCAGCCGAATGACTCTCGGAAGGGAAATAAAATGAGCCCACTCGACAAAGGGATACCGCATCTTCGCGGTCAGGACGGTGAAGGATCCGTACAGGTCCATCAGGATGACAGCGCGAAGATCGAAGGCGCCAAGGTCTTTTCCGTCTACGGCAAGGGCGGGATCGGCAAATCGACGACCTCCAGCAACCTGTCGGCGGCGTTTTCGATGCTGGGCAAACGCGTTTTGCAGATCGGCTGCGACCCCAAGCATGACAGCACGTTCACGCTGACCGGCACGCTGGTGCCTACGGTGATCGACATCCTCAAGGAGGTCGATTTCCACCCCGAAGAACTGCGCGCCGAGGATTTCGTGTTTGAAGGTTTCAACGGCGTCAAATGCGTGGAGGCCGGCGGTCCGCCTGCGGGTACGGGTTGCGGCGGTTACGTCGTCGGGCAGACGGTGAAGCTGCTCAAGCAGCATCATCTGCTGGAAGACACCGACGTGGTGATTTTCGACGTGTTGGGCGATGTGGTCTGCGGTGGCTTTGCCGCCCCCTTGCAGCATGCGGACCGCGCGCTGATCGTCACCGCCAATGATTTCGACAGCATCTATGCGATGAACCGCATCATCGCCGCCGTGCAGGCCAAATCAGCCAACTACAAGGTGCGGCTGGCGGGCTGTGTGGCCAACCGGTCCAAGGACACGGACGAGGTGGACCGCTATTGCAAGACCGTGGGCTTCAATCGGATCGCGCATATGCCCGATCTGGACGCCATCCGCCGGTCGCGGCTGAAGAAAAAGACATTGTTCGAGATGGACCTCGATGACGACATCGCCGCGGTCCAGAAGGAATACATCCGCCTTGCCGAAACACTGTGGAACGGGACAGAACCACTCGCCCCTGCCCCGCTGCCGGATCGTGAAATCTTTGAATTGTTGGGGTTCGATTAAGTGACCTATGAGGCCACAAGAAACCGGGTCGAAACCTACTTCGACGGTACCGCGACCCGCACATGGGAGCGTCTGACCTCTGACGCGCCGGTGTCGGGCATTCGTGCAACCGTGCGCGCGGGCCGGGACCGGATGCGGGACGTGATCCTGAACCAATTGCCCGCTGATCTGACAGGCAAGCGGGTACTGGACGCGGGCTGCGGCACCGGCGCGCTGGCGTTCGAACTGGCCGAACGGGGTGCCGAAGTGATTGGTCTCGACATCTCTCCGCAACTGGTGGGGATCGCGCGCAACCGCACGCCGCATCACCTGCATCACAAGCTGACCTTTCGCGCGGGCGACATGCTCGAAGACACGCACGGTACGTTTGACCACATCGTCGCAATGGACAGCCTGATCTATTACAGCGCCGACGATATCGCCAATGTTCTCGAAGGTCTTGCGCCCCGGTTGAGGGGCAAGATGATCTTCACTGTCGCCCCCCGCACACCGCTGCTCATGCTGATGTGGCGCGTGGGCAAGCTTTTCCCGCGGTCGGATCGTTCCCCCACGATGGTGCCACACAGCCCGGCGCGGCTGGCCTCTGCGATCAACGCGGGCACGCTGCGCGATGTCGACCGGGTGCATTCGGGTTTCTACATCTCCAACGCGTTGGAGTTCACCCCATGATTGCCACGCGGAACCTTGTCAAAAACCTCGGGCTGCGGATGCTGCCATTTTCCGATGCCGTGAGCGATCAATTGCCCCTGCGCCAGCTTCTGCGGCTGTCGCTCTTTCAGATCAGCGTCGGCATGGCCGCTGTCATGCTGCTTGGCACGCTCAACCGGGTGATGATCGTCGAACTCGGCGTGGCGGCCACGATTGTCGCCACGATGATCGCAATTCCCGTCCTCGTCGCGCCCTTCCGCGCGCTTCTGGGCTTCCGGTCGGACAATTACCGCTCCGCCATCGGTTGGAAACGCATCCCCTACCTCTGGTTCGGCTCGATGTGGCAATTCGGCGGTTTGGCGATCATGCCCATGGCGCTTCTGGTGCTCTCGGGTGACCGCACCATCGATGTCGGGTTCTGGGGCGAAGTTGCCGCCGCCCTTGCCTTCCTGCTCACGGGTCTTGGCATGCACATGACCCAGACTGCCGGCCTCGCCCTCGCGGCGGACCGCGCCAGTGATGAAACCCGCCCGCAGGTCGTCGCCCTTCTGTATGTCATGTTCCTGATCGGCATGGGTATATCGGCCGTGATTATTGGAACATTACTGCGTGATTTCAGCGCCTTGCGACTGGTACAGGTGGTGCAGGGCGCTGCCGTCGCAACCCTGCTGCTGAACGTTATCGCCTTGTGGAAGCAGGAACGCGTCGCCCCGATGACCAAGGCAGAACGTGCCGCGCCCAAACCGGTTTTCAAGCAAGCATGGCGTGACCTGACTGCCGGGACCGACGCGGGCCGCCTGCTGGTGGTGATCTTTCTCGGGACGCTGGCATTCAACATGCAGGACGTGTTGCTGGAGCCTTATGGCGGCGAAATCCTCGGCCTGTCCGTCTCCGCCACAACATTGCTGACGGCGCTATGGGCGCTGGGGGCCTTGATCGGATTCGGTCTTGCCGCGCATTGGATGAAGGGGGACACACATCCGCACCGCATGGCCGCGCGGGGCATCCTGATCGGGCTGATCGCTTTTTCCTCTGTCATCTTCGCCGCCCCGATGAACAGCACCGTGCTGTTCTTTGCGGGGGCTGCGGGCATCGGGCTGGGCGGCGGCCTTTTTGCCGTGGCGACGCTGACGTCTGCCATGGCCCTCGACACGCAAGGTACCGCCGGAAAGGGCCTTGCCCTGGGCGCATGGGGCGCCGCACAGGCCACCGCCGCCGGCGTTGCAATCTTCATGGGTGGCGCCCTGCGCGACAGCGTGAACGCGCTTGCTACATCTGGCGCACTGGGTGAGGCATTGCAGTCCTCCGCGACAGGCTATTCGGTCGTCTACCACATGGAAATCGGCCTGTTGTTCATCACTCTTGTCGCCCTTGGCCCGCTGGTCCGCGCACGCCCCCTTTCCGACACGACGCCACTTCCCACCGGCCTTGCGGATTTCCCGACATGATCCGCTCCATCCCATCCCACGCGACAGGTTCGCGTTCTGACATCCACACCACGGAGGACTAAAACATGGTTGGCACAGAATTCTTCGGCAACTTCGATCTGGCAAGCGCCGCGATCTGGGGTTTCTACATCTTCTTCGCGCTGCTGGTGTACTACCTGCAGACCGAGAACATGCGCGAAGGCTATCCGCTGGAAACAGACGATGGCGCGCCGGCACCCAACCAGGGCCCGTTCCCCGTGCCAAAGGACAAGACATTCATCCTGCCCCATGGCCGCGGCGAAGTGACCGTGCCGTCCGGCCAGCACCCTGACCGCCCCGTGCTCGCGCTACAGCGCACCTCCAAGGCGGCAGGCTCCCCTTATGTGCCCACGGGCGATCCGATGATGGACGGTGTCGGCCCCGCCGCATGGGCCCCGCGCCGCGACGTGCCTGAGCTTGACGCCCATGGCCATGTCAAGATCAAACCCCTGTCCAGCCTGCCTGACTTCAAGGTTTCCGCAGGGACCGATCCGCGCGGCAAACCGGTGATGACCGGCGATGGCGAAATCGTTGGCCGCATCACCGACATGTGGGTGGACGTGCCGGAACAGCTGGTCCGCTTTCTGGTGATGGACGTGAACCCCGAAGGGTCCGGCAAGATACGCCTCATCCCGATGAACTTTGCCAAGGTCAAAGGCGACCGCGTCGTGATCCGGTCGCTCTATGCCCATAACGTCGACGGTATTCCGGGCATCAAGGGCAAGGAACAGATCACCCTGCTCGAGGAAGAAAAGGTCATGGCCTATTTCGGCGGTGGCACGCTTTATGCCGATCCGGCCCGGTTAGAGCCACAAATCTGAACACACAACCGCCGGGGCCTGCTCGCCACAGGGCCCGGCATAAAAACCCAGGGATAACTGCCATGCACCACGATGACTTCAAATTCGAACCCGTTCCCGGCCTGCCCGAAGCCTTGCCGGAGGACGAACATATTCTTTGGCAGGGGCGCCCCAGCACGATGCGGCTGGCGCGCGAAGCCTGGAAACTGAACTGGGTGCTGGGATATTTCGCTATTCTTACACTTTGGCGGATCGGCGTTTCCTCCACGCAGGTCCCGCTGAACGAAGCGGCTTGGCACGGTCTCCCCTTTGTGCTTGCCGCAGGTCTGGCCATGGCGATCCTGATTGCCATGGCCGCCGTACAGGCCCGCAGCACCGTCTATACGCTGACCAACAAGCGTGTTGCCATGCGCATCGGTGCCGCGCTGACGATGACGCTGAACCTGCCTTACGTCTGCATCGCCAACGCAGCCGTGCAGGAACGCCGCTCCGGCCACGGTACCCTGTCCTTCGAACTGACCGGTGACACGCGGCTGAGCTATCTGATGACGTGGCCGCACACGCGGCCCTGGCATTTCGCGCGCACCCAGCCCGCGTTGCGGGCCATCCCGAATGTGGCCCGCGTTGCGGAAATCTTTGCCGATGCCGCCGAAACCCGCGTCTCCACCCCCCAGGTCACCCGGATCAGCCCCGTAGCTGATCCGATTGCAGCGGAGTAAATGTGATGAGCCAACCCACCGCATCCCTCGCCAACCAGATGAAGATGCGCGACCGTGAAATGGTCCCGCGCTTTCTGGTCATCTGCATGTTCACCCTGATGGGCCTGTCGCTGGCGCTTGTCACCTTCGCGCAGGTCACCGATCAGCCGCAGCGCGGCGTTGTGCCAGACAGCCCCGTCACCCAATCGCGCCTGATCACGCTGGAAGGCAGCCGGAACACCGGCGTTGCCGTGCTGGACACCACGGGCGCTGAAATCGCGCGCTCCGACCTGAACAAATCCGGCTTCATCGACGTGATCTGGGTCTCCGTCAGCCGGGAGCGCAAAGTGAACAACGTCACGGGCAATCCGCCTCTGACATTGGTGCGCCGCGAAAACGGCCACACCGCCATCATCGACCCTGCCACCAATTGGTCCATCGAACTGATTGGATACGGGGCAGACAACGTCGCAGCTTTCGCCAGGCTGCTGGACTGAAACTTTAGCCAACAAAGGGACAAACCAATGGGACTTCTGACCAGAACACGAGAACAAGCACCCTGCACCGTCACGATTTCGCACCGCTTCGAGGAGCTGTCGGCGCATGTGAAATTCACCAACGGCGCCGTCATCAACCCCGGTGACAGCGTCCTCGTCCACGGGGCCGAAATCATGGCCCCCTACGGTGAGATCATCGAGGAAGACCGCACCGCCACCATCACCCGCGCCAGCGGGCTGGAGCGGATGTGGACCCGGATGACCGGGGATTTCGAATTCATGGAACTGTGTGAATTTTCATTCTCCGAGGAGGTGTTGCCCGGACACGGGCACGGACAAATGGAGGCACTGTCATGAACGCCCAGAACCCCATGCACTCCGCCGACGCCACCACAGCCGAAGACGCGATTGCCGCACAGGACGCGCTCGACGGTCCCATGACGTCCGAAAAGGCAACGCAGGTTGCGATGCAGAACACCCTGCTGACGCCGCGTTTTTACACCACCGATTTCGAAGAGATGGACGCGATTGACGTGACACCCGTCCGCGCCGATTGGGATGTGCTGATTGATCAGATGAAATCAGACCCAAACAAGGGCCATTTCAAGAAAAACGAAGACTGGGACGATGTTGATTGGGACGGGATGGAGCCGAAGCTGAAGGCCGAATTCATCGACTTCCTGATTTCCTCCTGCACGGCGGAATTCTCCGGCTGCGTGCTCTACAAGGAAATGAAACGCCGCGGCTCGAACGAGGATATCACGACCCTGTTCCAGCTGATGGCACGGGACGAAGCGCGCCACGCCGGTTTCATCAACGATGCCCTGCGCGAGGCAGGCATCCGCGTGAACCTCGGCTTCCTCACCCAGCAAAAGAAATACACGTACTTCCGGCCCAAGTTCATCTACTACGCGACGTACCTGTCCGAAAAGATCGGCTACGCCCGCTACATCACCATCTTCCGCCATCTGGAGAAACACCCCGAACACCGCTTCCACCCGATTTTCAAGTGGTTCCGCGAATGGTGCAACGATGAGTTCAGCCATGGCGAAGCCTTTGCCCTGTTGCTGAAAACAGACCCTAAGTTGACCCAATCTTTCGGCAACAAGCTGTGGATCAAATTTTTCCTGACGGCCGTTTACTCCACAATGTGGGTCCGCGACCACCAGCGACCGCTGTTCCACGAGGCGCTTGGTGTGGATACCACATGGTACGGGCAGGAAGTGTTCTGCAAGACCTCCGAGATCTCCAAGCAGGTCTTCCCGATCACGCTGGACATTGACCACCCGCGCTGGCGTCCGAACCTCGACAAGATGGAAGCGGCCTCCCGTCAGGTGGCCGAAGCCAAGGAACGCGGCGGTGTCGGTGGCATGATCTCCCGCATAGGCGGAATGGCCAAGGCCGCGACGGCCTTCATCGCGCTGTACACCATCCCTGCCCACAAACATCAGGTGCCCGCCAAGACGCGCCTGGAACCTGCGTACTAGAGGAAGCCCATGTCTCCCTGGATCGCCGCATTGATAGCCGTATTCGCCTGGTGGTTTTTCACCGGCGCGATCCTGCTGTTGGTGCGGCGCGCCGATGCGGGGGACGCGGTGGCGCATGGGCGCAATGTGTTCCTATCGGTGCCTTTGCTGGCAATCGGTGCGGCGGGTGTCGTGGTGTCTTCCACGGAACTGACCGTGCTCAACGTCTATATCGCCTTCCTGTCGACGCTGCTGATCTGGGGCTGGATCGAACTGGCATTCCTGTCGGGCGTCATCACTGGCCCCGAACGCACCCCCTGCCCCGACGGCCTGACCCCCGCCGACCGCTTCTATCGCGCCTGGCAAACCGTCAGCTATCACGAGTTGCTTCTGGCCTTCGCGCTGCTGGTGCTGGTGACCATCACAAGGGGCGCGGAAAACACCTTCGCTTTCTGGACCTACCTGATCCTTTTCATCGCGCGCATCTCCGCCAAGCTGAACCTGTTCTTCGGCGTCCCGCGCATCAACACCGAATTCGTGCCGCGTACGCTGGAACATCTCAAAAGCTATTTCCGCACCGGCCCCATCACGCTTGCCTTCCCCATCGGCATCACCTTCCTGTCGATCACCGCGGCATGCTTTGGCGAACGGCTCTATGCCGCGACACTGCCTGCGGATGTCATCGGCTTCGCCCTGCTGACGGCTCTTGCAAGCCTCGCAACCCTCGAACACTGGCTGATGGTGGTGCCGCTGCCTGACGCGAAACTCTGGCGCTGGATGCTGCCGGAGACGACCCAATACCAAGACAAGGACCAGACCCATGAACTTTGACGCGCTTTTTCAGTCCCAGCTTGATACCCTCAAAGAAGAAGGCAACTACCGCTATTTTGCCGAACTGGAGCGTAAGGCGGGCAAGTTTCCGCAAGCGGCCAACCATGTTGACGGCGAAACGCGCGATGTCACGGTCTGGTGCTCCAACGACTACCTCGGCATGGGTCAGAACCCGCTGGTGATCGACGCGATGTGCGAAGCGGTCCAGCGCACCGGCACGGGTGCGGGTGGCACGCGCAACATCTCAGGCACGAACCATGACCATCTGCTGCTGGAACGCGAACTGGCTGATCTGCACGGCAAGGAAGCGGCCCTGCTTTTCACCTCCGGATACGTCTCTAACTGGGCGGCATTGTCCTGTTTGGGCAGCCGGTTGGAGAATTGTGTGATCCTCAGCGATGCGGGCAACCACGCCTCCATGATCGAAGGCATCCGCCATTCCCGCGCGCAAAAGGTCATCTGGAAGCACAACGATGTGGCGGATCTGGAAGCCAAACTGGCCGCCCTGCCCGCCAACGTCCCGAAAATCGTCGCGTTCGAATCCGTCTATTCCATGGACGGTGACATCTGCCCCATGCGCGAGATCGTCGAAGTGGCCGAGAAATACGGGGCCATGACCTATCTTGATGAGGTCCACGCCGTCGGCATGTATGGCCCGCGCGGCGGCGGCGTGTCCGAACGCGAAGGCCTGGCCGACCGCATCACCCTGATCGAAGGCACGCTGGGCAAGGCCTTCGGCGTTGTCGGTGGCTACATCACCGGCTCTGCCGCACTTTGCGATTTCATCCGCAGCTTCGCGTCGGGCTTTATCTTCACCACCGCCCTTCCCCCTGCCGTGGCCGCAGCGGCCCGCGCGTCGATCATCCATCTCAAGGAAAGCCGCGTCGAACGCGACCGCCAAAAGGAACAGGTCGCCAAACTGCGCATGATGCTGGACCGCGAAGGCATCCCCCATCTGATGAACGAAAGCCATATTATCCCCGTGATGATCAAGGACACGGTGAAAACCCGCATGCTGGCCGATTACCTGATGGACGAATGGGGCATCTACGTGCAGCCGATCAACTATCCCACCGTCCCCAAAGGCACTGAACGCCTGCGCTTTACCCCGTCGCCGTTGCACACGGACAAGGATCTGGCCGATCTGGTCGATGCGCTGTCCCATCTGTGGAAGCAATGCGCGATCAGCCACGCTGTGGCATAATGTCTTCGATCGGCTTTTGCAGGCATCCTTGAGGAACCCGGCACGGGCCAGTTAGGTTGGCCTTTCGTCATGACGTCAAACCTGCCCCTCCGCGCCGTTCTGCGCAACGGCGAAACCGTGCTGATCCGGGAAATCGGCCCGGATGACCGTCGCCTGATGCGCGAGGGTTTCGAAAAGCTGTCCAAGCAGTCACGCTTCTTTCGCTTCCTCGCCCCGCATCAGCACCTGTCAGAGGCGGAACTGGATCACTTCACCGAGGCCAACACCAAAGACCATTTCGCCATCGGCGCGGCCTCCCTCGGGGTGGACGAAGACATGCCGCTGGGAACGGCACGATTTGTGCGGCTGACCGAAGACAAAAACGACGCCGAATTCGCCCTGACAATCATCGACAGCCACCAACGTCTTGGCCTGGGGTCGTTGTTGCTGCGGTCCTTGGCACGGGCCGGGCATGCGCGCGGCATTGAACGCTTCACCGCGCTGATCCACCACGACAACACCGGCATCCAGGCGCTGATGCGCTGCTTTGGTGGCCATCGCTTGACAGGCGGCGTGGAAGAGGAATGGGAGCTGCCGCTGCCCCTCAAACCCAAGCCGACATTGTCAAGGCAACCCAATGAAATCGCGATCCTGCGAAAGCCTCAGTAACCTTTCCGCCCGTGATACTTGGCGCAGTGGACAATATGGCATATATTGCCAATGACAGATTCAAGGAGCACATTCCATGGCAACCCGCAATGTCGTCCTCACCGAACAGCAAGACCAGTTGGTTAACGATCTGGTAAGCTCCGGGCGCTACCAAAATGCATCAGAGGCCTTGCGCGCGGGGCTGCGCCTGTTGGAGCGGGAGGAAGCCGGGTTGGATGCGTTGAGAGAGCGTTTGGAAGAGGGATTGCGAGAGGTGCGCGAAGGCAAATTTGCCGAAGGCACTGGAGAAGAGGTCATTCGCCGTGCGTTCGCCCGGGCAAGAGCGAAATTTGAAGCCGAATGAAGAGCCTGCGATTCTCACTGACAGCGGAACGAAGGCTCGATGAGATTTTTGAATGGTCTTATTCCCAGTTCGGGATGAACAAGGCTTTGGAATACCAACAGGTTCTTATTGAAACCTGTGAGCGGATCGCATCAGGAGTTGCGCACACCCAAAGCTGTAGAACTCTCGTGGTTGATGACACTGAGACCGATCTGCGCTTTGCGCGGGCAGGACGCCATTTCATCGTCTATGAAGAACACGGCGATATCATCGGCATCGCCGATCTTCTGCACAGCAGCAGTGACCTGGGTACCCTGCTCAATGCACTTGGCAGTTGGGAAAACTAAGCCCTTAAGCCCGCCAGTCAAAAAACCCCTCACCCGCCTGCGCCAGAAGCTTCCCGGCCATTTCACGCCCGGCTTCCGCGCCGTCCTCAACCACACAGGTCATCGCGTCGTCGATGGCCTCGGACCCGTCGGGGCGCAGAACCTCTCCCCGCAAATGCAGATTGCCGCCGTCCAACACGGCCAGCCCCGCAATCGGTGTCTCACATGACCCATCCAGCGCTGCCAGAAACGCCCGTTCGGCCGCCAACCGCTGGCCGGTCGTGCCATCATGGATCGCTTCCAGCATCTCCGCGGCGCGGCTGTCACCCATCCGCCGCTCAATCCCTATCGCCCCCTGCGCCACCGCCGGCAGCATCGTCTCTACCTCGATAGCGGTCTTGGGCACCTCTTCCATGCCCAGACGGTTCAGGCCGGCCATTGCAAGGAATGTCGCCTCTGCCACGCCCTGATCCAGTTTCATCAACCGGGTCTGCAGGTTGCCGCGGAATTCGACCACCTCCAGATCAGGCCGCCGCAGCTTCAACTGCGCCCTGCGCCGCAAGCTGGAGGTGCCGACAACCGTGCCCGCCGCCAGATCATCCAGCCCCGACGCGCGCGGCGAAATGAACGCATCGCGCACGTCTTCGCGCGGCAAATACGTCTCTAACACAAGGCCATCGGGCTGTAGCGTCGGCATATCCTTCATCGAATGCACCGCGATGTCGATCTTGCCCGCCAGCATATCGTCCTCGATCTCTCGGGTGAACAACCCCTTGCCGCCGATTTCCTTTAGCGGGCGGTCGATGATCTTGTCCCCCGTCGTCTTGATGACGACGATTGTAAACGCCTCGAACGGCAGCTCAAACGCATGGGCCAGCCGCTCGCGTGTTTCATGCGCCTGCGCAAGCGCAAGCGGCGATCCACGGGTGCCAATCATCAACGGGTTTTGCGGGGTGGGTAAATTCAGACTCATGCCCTTTCGTACCCCTGTAAACCTTTCCTGACAACTCTTGTGTCCCCGCCCGTCTGAGGTAAAAAGGTCTGAGCCATTTTTCTAAGAGAGATCAACATGACCGCCCAGAAAACAATCCTGCGCGCCCTTGCAGGTGAGACGCTGCCGACGCCCCCGATCTGGATGATGCGGCAAGCGGGGCGGTACCTGCCCGAATACAAGGCCACGCGCGCGCAGGCGGGCGATTTCCTGTCGCTGTGCTACAATCCGGAACTGGCGGCGGAGGTGACTTTCCAGCCCATTCGCCGCTACGGGTTCGATGCGGCGATCCTGTTTGCCGACATCCTGCTGGTGCCGCAGGCGCTTGGGGCGGATCTGTGGTTTGTCACCGGGGAGGGGCCGCGCCTTTCCACCATCACGACGCAGGCCGAAGTTGATGCGCTGAAACCCGTCGAAGCGATACATGATACGCTCAACCCAATTTATGAGACCGTCCGGATTCTGTCCAAGGGACTTCCCAGCGAAACCACGCTGATCGGTTTCGCCGGCGCACCCTGGACCGTTGCCACCTATATGATTGCGGGTCAGGGCACGCCGGATCAGGGGCCTGCGCATGGGCTGAAGGCCGAAAACCGCGCGGTGTTTGATGCCTTGATGGCCCGGATCACGGAGGCAACGATTGAGTATCTGAGCGCCCAGATTAATGCCGGTGCCGAAGTGATCAAGATCTTTGACAGCTGGGCAGGTTCCCTGCAAGGCGCTGATTTTGTTGACTATTCCATCAAGCCCATGCAGCAGATCACCGAAGCGATCAAGGAACGCCACCCCGGCATTCCGGTCATCGCCTTCCCGCGCGGCGCAGGCGAACGTTATGTCGGTGCGCATGCCGCCATCGGCGCGGATTGCGTGGCGCTGGATGACGGTGTCGATGCAACCTGGGCCGCGACGCATGTGCAAAAGGACGGCTGCGTGCAGGGCAACCTGAAATCATCGCATATGGTCACGGGCGGCGATGCGCTGGTCTCCGAAACCCGGCGCATCGTGGATGCGTTTTCCGGGGGCCCGCACATTTTCAATCTCGGCCACGGGATCACGCCCGACGCGGACCCGGAGAATGTGCAACTGATGATCGACACGGTGCGCGGTAAATAGACCCTATTCAACGACTTCGATGGTGTTCACATCCCCATCCACCGCCTGACAGGCCGACAGGATCGCGCCCGTCAGGTGGGTCTGCACGTAAGCGGCATGAAACCGGCTGGGCGCGCGCAGGGTCAGCCGGCCCCCTGCCCTGCCGACCCGGCTGAGCGCCTGCAGCCACGCACCATAACGGCCAGGGTCCTGTTGATGGAGGATCGCACGGGCAAGGCCCCATTCGGTCGCGTCCGACATATCCGGCGCGGCAACGGTCCCCTTGACCGGGAACGGCACCACCGTCTCGGCCGACGCACCTTCGAGCCTTACGACGAAATCAGACCCTATCTCAGGCCAAATCGCCTTGGTGGCCTGCAACATCTTCTCCGTATCCAGCCCATAGGTCGTCACCCGGCCCCGCGCGCCCTGCTTGCGTACCACCAGCCACCCAAGGCCGCGCAGCTTGGCCATCTCGCGTTTCACGGTGCGTTCGTTGCAGGACCACAGCCGCGCAATTTCCCGCTGCCCGATTGACAGTTCATCCCGGCCCCAGTTGTACCGCGCCGTCAGCAGCGTGATCAGCCGCAGCACCATGCGCTGATCATGTTTGCCCAGCGACAGCGCATGCGCCCCCAACGCCGTGATGACATCGTATTTCCGGGCGGAAGCCCCCGGCCCCGCCAGCTTTTTGTGGAGCATCTGCTCATTCACCTATATCCTGCATCCGTGAAGATGCGCCGCCTCTGCCTCAAGATCTTGTGCCTTGATGGCTGGACCGCCGAGAAACGCAACGCTTTTCCGCGACCATGTCTGATTTGCGTCCAAAGTTGCGATTCTGTCAAGCGGTTGCTGCGGTTGGTGTCGGCCCCTGGCCTTATTCCAAATGAAATTTGAAGGTATATAGGTATTGGGGGACACCTTGAGCGGCCCCTATTCGGGCCAATTTGTCCCCTATTAGGCCCTCATCAGCAAAAACCTGTCCCCCTTCTTCAGACCCGTCGGCCCTGCCTTCTGGGCTTCAGCCGATTCGCACAAAACCCCTGCAAATCATCGCCAACGCCAGTATATTCCAATTTACTTCTTTTCCAAATTCAGCGTAAATCAGCAAAGAGGCAGAATTAACGTCCTGCGGGTTTCGCAAAACCACCGTCCCAGCGGGGACAGGCAGCGGGCATAGGAAAGACAAGGGCATGTTCACACATCACGACCTGGCCAGGTTGCAGGCGCAATCCCTCAAGATGCAGGGGTTTATCCGGCAGCAGACATTCTCCCCCGAGCATGAGAAGACCCTGCGCCGGTTTTCCAGCTGGGAGGTCGCCGAACTGATCTTCAAGGTCAACCAGTCGACCTTGCGCGGGCGGCTGGCGGCCGACCCGTCCCTGCCCCAGGGCACGACGGAGGAAGACGGCCGGCAACACTGGTACACGCTGGAGGAAATCAACGAACTCCGCCGCAGGCTCAAGGTCAATCGCAAATCCCTGATGCCGACGCGCCCCGCAGGGAAACGCGCGATCCGCGCGGCGATTGCAAACTTTAAAGGCGGTGCCGGCAAATCCACCGTCGCGCTGCATTTCGCCCATGCCGCAGCCCTTGATGGATACCGCGTGCTGGTGGTGGATTTCGACCCTCAGGCGACGCTCAGCCACTCCATGGGCCTGAATGACGTGAACGAGGAATATACCGTCTGGGGTGTCATGGCGCGCGACCTGATCCGCGAAACCGAACGGATGAACGCGGCCGCACAGGGCGCTGAAAGCGGCACCGCCCTGCCCCAACGCAAGCTGCCCGCCGCCATCACCGACATGGGGTTGAGCGCGCTGCGGGTCACCGATTTCATCAAGCCCACGAACTGGCCCACCATCGACGCCCTGCCCTCCTGCGCGAACGCGGCCTTTGTTGAATTCGCCTCCGCGCAGTACCGGCACCTGAACCCCGAATGGTCGTTCTTTGCCGCTGTTTCCCGCTATCTGGATCAACTGCCCGACGACGCCTATGACCTGATCCTGTTCGATTGTCCGCCTGCCATCGGCTACCAGTCGATGAACGCGGTCTTTGCGGCGGATGTCCTCTATATCCCGTCTGGTCCCGGCTATTGGGAATACGATTCCACGACCTCCTTCATCGGACAGTTGTCGGAGGCGCTGGAGGATCTTGAACGGTTTGGCGGGGCTGTCCCGGCGGGGACATTGCCGCTGCCAAAGGTCTTTGCCGATGTACGCTTTCTGCTGACCCGGTTTGAAACCAACAACGAACTGCACCGCGCGATGCAGCAGGCGTTTGGCAAGGTTTTCGGGGATAGATTGGCGACCCACCCGATTGAGATGACCCGCGCGGTGGAGCAATCCGGGCGGTTCCTCAACTCGATCTACGAAACCGACTACCGTGACATGACGCGTGAAACCTGGCGGCGGGCGCGGGCGTCATTCGATCAGGCCTATGATGAATTCAAGGGCCACCTCATCGCCGCATGGGATCTGCTGGAGGACAGCAAATGAGCAAGAAGAAACGCGTATTCGACATTGATTTCGACGAGGCGGAGGTCAGCACCGATGTCCCCGTGGGGACAGCGGAAGCGCGGCGCGGTCCGATGGCCGCCGCGATCACTGAAAACGCCGAAGCGCTCAGCGCGCGGCAACAGGCGGAGGCGGCGATTCGCGCGGAGAATGACGCGCTGGCCCATGAACATGTGCGACTGAAGAAAGCGGGCCTGATCACCGATCTGATCCCGCTTGACCTGATCCGCACTGACAAGCTGACCCGCGACCGGGCGGAAGGGCGCGATGCGGAGATCGATGAACTCAAACGTTCGATCCGGGATATCGGGTTGTCGAACCCCATTCTGGTCGAAGCGGTTGGCGATGCCTATGAGCTGATCCAAGGCTATCGCCGCCTGACCGCCTATCGGGAGCTGTTCGAGGAAACCGGGGAGGAGCGGTTCGCCCGCATCCCTGCGGGGATCAATGCGAAGGGTGAAGATATTCTGCGGCTCTATCGCCGTATGGTGGATGAAAACCTTGTACGGCGCGGTGTGACTTTCGGTGAGATGGCGCAGCTTGCGTTGCAATACCGCAACCAGGACCCGAACGTGCAAAGTTATGACCAGGCGGTCGAGGTGCTTTACGCGTCTTCCGGGCGGCAGAAGCGGGCCTATATCAAGCGCTTTGTGCGGCTGCTGGTCGCTGCGGATGGCGCGCTGGACCATGTCCCGGCGGTGTCGCGGTCGCTGGGGTTGGCGGTGGTCAAGCGTCTGGATGAGGACGAGCATGGCACCGGCATCCTGCGCCGCACGCTGCGCGCGCAGGAAGGCCGCAGCGCGGAGGAAGAGATCGCCGTGCTGACCAGCTTTGCCGCCGGGGCAGGGCGGGCGGAACGCAAGAAGCCAAAAGCGCCCGTGGCCCGGCAGGCCAAGACCACCTTCCGGCTCAACCGTCCCGAAGGGGACGCCAAATGCACCGTTGCCGATGGCCGGATCGAGCTGCGGCTTGAGCGGGATTTCAGCGGGGTGGAGCGGGCGCGGCTGGAGCAGGCCGTTGCCGCCTTTCTGGAGGCGCTGGAGCGCTGAGAATCTGTCCCCGCGGGGACAGATTGGCTTATTAATACATTAAAACAGATAGTTAGGCGTTTTCCTCGTGCAGAAAATCGAGGATCGGCGCCAGAACAGCAGCGGCGTTTTCCTCATGCGCGAGGTGTCCCAGATCGGGCAGCGTGATGTGTTCGGCATCGGGCATCCGCGCCGCCACCTCCGCCGAGGTGGACGGCGGCACGGCACGGTCACGCGCGCCGGTGATCAGCAATGCCCTGGCGTGGTGTCGGGGCAGGGCGCGCAGCAGTGGGGTCAGGTTCCATTGCGACATCATGGCCAGCGTGCCGTCCACATGATCCCGGTCGCTGACCAGCCTGCGATACCAGCGCAGGTCTTCGTCCCGCAGGGTCGATCCGGTTCCTTCGATCAGCCGCCGCACGGATGCAGGTTGCGCAGCGGAGGCGGTGAAGATGCGCGCGACCATCGGTGTCAGCGCCAGCGCCTTGGCCATCATCGGGAACAGCAGTCCCGCAAGCCCCTTGAAGTTGCCCAGTGCGGCATTCAGCCCGACCACGGGTGGCGCGCCTTTGGCCAGTGTCATCTGCAGGGCGATGGCCGCGCCGGCGGAATGGCCGATGATCGCCTCCGGCTCCCAACCTTCCTGCGTGCACAGCGCTGTGATATCTTCCGCCATGTGATGCAGCCCGCAGCGTTGCCGTGCGCCCATGCGGGTCATGCCTTGTCCCGGCAGATCCATCGCCACAACGCGGTGGGTTCGGGCCAGCAGCGGCATCAGGTGTCGCCAGCTTTGCGTCGCGCCGCCCGCACCATGGATCAGCAGCAGAAGCGGGCCATCGCCCATCTCCTGCACGTGCCAGCGATGGGGGCGGCAATCGATCATGCGGGATGCATCTGCCATGGGCCAGTCCGCCGGACAGTCGCGCAGGTTCATGATCAGCTTTCCAGCGCGGTCGTGACGGCCTTTGACAGGCTCTGCGCATCCGCGCGCGGCAGGGAGACATAGTGTCCCCGCAGGGACAGGGAAAGCCGGGACAGGCTGTCATCCGGGCGGCGGCCGCAATCGATGACGATGCTGTCGATCCCTGCCGTGGCGATCTGCGTTGCGACACGGGCCGCATCCTGCGCGGCCTGTTCGCGGTTCGCGCTGCCATCAAGGGCGATGTTGCTGCGTCCGTCGGTCAGCACCACCAGCACCGGGGTCAGTCCTCGGCGTTCAGCAGTGCGCGCGGTCTCCAGACCCATCTCAAGACCCGAAGCCAATGGCGTACCACCGCCCCCCGGCAGGGCGGCAAGGCGGCGTTTGGTCTGCACCAGCGACCGTGTGGGCGACAGCAAAAGCTCCGCCCCCGTGCCCCGGAAGGAAATCAGCGCAACATGGTCACGGCGGGCATAGGCTTCGGCAAGCAGTAATTCGACCGCGCCTTTCGCTTCGGCTAGCCGCGCCATCGCGGCAGAGCCGGAGGCATCCACCGCAAAGACCAGCAAACGGTCTGACAGGTCCTGATAGCGTCTGTAGCGCAGGTCAGCGGGGCGGATCAGGGGGCGGGAGCCCGCATCGGGGCTGTCCCGGCGACGCAGGCCCTGCCAGGGGATTGCGGCCCGCAGGGTGGCCATCAGATCAACGCGCGGCTGAGCGCCTTTGGCTGCCCCGTCCCGCGCGGGTAGGGGGCGGCCCCGCCGGTTGCCGATCCGCTTGCGCCCCGCGCCGCTGCCTTTGGCATTTCGCGCCGTGTTAGAGCCTGTTTTCGACAGCAGATCCGGGGGCAGGGCAGTGCGGATCGCGTCCAGCAGGATGTCGTCGGGCAGGGCGATGGTGTCCGGGGTGTCAATGGGATTTGCGTCGGCTTCCTCCGGAGGCGGTGGGGGGTGCTGTTCGTCCGGAGGGGCGGGCATGCGCGTCGCGCGGGGGGCAAGGACCAGTTCAGCGGCGGCGGTGATGTCCTCGACCGCCACGATCCTGCGCCCGGACAGCGCCGCATGGGCCTGTGCCGCGCAAAGCGCGAGGTAGGGCGCGCGCAGGCTGTCGATGCCCAGCGATACGGCAAGGGTCACGAGGTCATCAATGACGTGTTCGGGCGTCTCCACCGCGGCAAGATCGATGGCAGAGGACGTACGCCCAAGGGGTTCGACGTCAGCCTGGCCCAATCCTTCGAGAGTGACATGAAACGCCAGACGGTCGCTGAGGGAATGCGGCAGCGCATCGTCATCTTCGGTCCCTTCGTCCAGCGCGATTATCACCGTGTCAGAGCCTGTTTCGAGCGCATTCGCGAGGGTCGTGGCCATCAGTGGTGGCGTGCGTTCCGCCATGGTCAGCAGCAGCATGTCGGCCCCTGTGTGCAGCAGGCCGCGATGGTGGATCAATTGCCCTTGCGCAAGGCTGGCGGCAACGTCAACGCCGCCGTCCAGCGCGTCCTGGGGCAGGGCGGGGTGCAGGCGCAGGGTGTCTTGCGGAAGCATGGCGATTACCGCGTCACGGGCGGGACCGGACCGGGCGCGCAGAACCATGCCGCCCAACCGCGCCGGGTCGACGGCCAGCAGCCGCAGCGCGGTGGTGGCACGCCCGAAAGGGGTCATCCCAGCACGTCCTCGACTACGCGGCCCACACGCGCACCGCTGCCCGCTTCGTCTAGTGGATCACGGCGCAGGCGGTGGCGCAGGGCCATGGGGGCCACCGCGCGGATATGGGTGCGGGTCAGGGCGGTATCATTGCGCCACGCGGCATAGGCGCGCGCGGCCTTGAGCAGGGTCAATTCACCGCGCAACCCGTCAGAACCAAGCTGGATGCACAACTCTGCCACATCGCGCAGCGTGCTGTCGGGGGTCTTGAGTTTAGCCAGCGCCTTGCGTGCCTGCAGGATGCGGTCGCGCAGGGTGGCGTCTTCGGCCTGCCAGCGCAGCATGAAGGCGGCGTGATCGCTCTCATAGGCATCGCGGCGTTTGATCACCTCGACCCGTTCGTCGATATCGGTGGGGGAGGCCACATCGACCGACAGGCCAAAACGGTCCAGCAGTTGCGGGCGCAATTCGCCTTCTTCGGGGTTGCCGGACCCGACCAGCACAAAGCGCGCGGGATGGCGGATCGACAATCCTTCGCGTTCGACCACGTTTTCGCCCGATTGGGCCACGTCCAGCAGCAGATCGACGATGTGATCTTCGAGCAGGTTCACTTCGTCGATATAAAGATATCCCCGGTTCGCCTGCGCCAGCAGACCCGGCTGAAACGCCTTTTCGCCCTTTGTCAGAGCCTTTTCGATGTCCAGCGCGCCTGTCACACGGTCCTCTGACGCGCCCAGTGGCAGGTCGATCACGGGCGTGGGGATCTTGTGGGTCGCCTTGCTGGTCACGCCAGCCCAGTCGGGGCTTTCGGTCAGGGTCGCGGCATTCACCGGGCAGGCCTTGAGCGCCTTGATCGGGGGCAACAGCGCGGCCAGCGCACGCACGGCGGTGGACTTGCCGGTGCCCCGGTCGCCGAACACCAGAACCCCGCCAATGGCAGGGTCAATGGCCGTCAGCAGCATCGCGCGTTTCATTTCATCCTGACCGACGATGGCCGAGAAGGGGAAGGGTTGTTTCATGACGCCTCCGGGCGGGAAAGGGGAGAGCACCCGCCCCAGCTGCCTTCGTCGGTCAGCAGGGTAAAACGGGCATAGAGTTCTTCGCGGAACCATCCTTCGTCACGCACGGCGCGGATGGCGTCGGCGTGGGGGCCAGTGCGGGCGAAATTGGCCATGCGCGCGGCATCGGGCCAGATGGAGAAAGTCACCTGATGCAGCCAGGGCACTTCGCCGATGCCGATCTTGAACATCACGTTCGGGTCCTTGCCGATGACGGATGAGATGTCCGGCACGCGGCCCCAGAAGCGTTGCAGGATACCGGGCTTAATGGTGGCGCGGGTGAGTGCGGCAAGCGGGCCGGTTTCGTCTGTTTCGCCAGCGATGAAAGGGGTCTGGCCCGACCATTGTCCGCGCACGCTTGAGGCGGTCATGTAGACGGTCCAGTCTTCGGAGGCGCGGTTGCGGTAGCGGGCAAATATGCGGGCGGTGGCATGGGCGTCTTGCGCGGTCTGCAGGTCTGGCCATGTGGCGAGAATCGCATAGACGGCCGTGTTGGGACGTGGCGTGAACCCTTCACCCGTGCCGGAACCGCAGAGTTTCCAGAATCCGATCCCCGGCACACGCGCCATCGCGGGCCGCGCCCCGCCCATCATCGTCAGCGCCCATGCGCGCGCCCATACGCTGTCAAAGCGGTAAAAGCTGAGGCTAACAACCTGCGCCACTTGTGTGAGTCCCTATATATGTCAGCTTTAGTTTACAGATTTTCGCCCTTTTGGAAAGAGGGTGACAGATAGATTGTAAATTTAACTAGACACCGCTAGTCTTGGTGGTGATGCAGACACATGATCATACAGACCCGCTTGCCGATAACCGCGCCATTGTCATTGGTGCAGGTCTGGGCGGGCTTGCCGCTGCGATGCGGCTGGGCGCCAAGGGCTATGCGGTGACGGTGCTTGACCGGCTTGACCGCGCGGGTGGACGCGGATCGTCGATCACGCAGGATGGCCACCGGTTTGATCTGGGACCGACGATCGTGACTGTCCCGCAGGTGTTCGAACAGCTTTGGGCGGACTGCGGGTTTGATTTCCGCAAAGCGGTGGACCTGCGCCCGCTTGATCCGTTCTACGAAGTGCGCTGGCCCGATGGCAGCACGTTCAAGGCCTGCGGTGACGATGCGCGGATGTTTGCGGAAGTCAGCAAGCTGAACGCGGCGGACCTGCCCGGCTACAAACGGTTCCTGAAGGATTCGCAGGCGCGGTATGTCGTGGGGTTTGAGGGCATGGTCGCCAAGCCGATGCACAAGCTGTGGGAGACGATAAAGGTGCTGCCCAAGTTTGCGATGCTGCGGGCGGATCGGTCGATCTATGGTCTGGCGGCGGCGCGGGTGAAGGACGAACGGTTGCGCATGGCGCTGTCGTTTCATCCGCTGTTCATTGGCGGCGACCCGGCGCATGTGACGTCGATGTATGCGCTGGTTGCACATCTGGAGAAGGAATACGGCGTCCATTATGCCATGGGCGGGGTGCAGGCGATTGCAGATGCGATGGCCGACGTGGTGCACGCGCAAGGCGGCACGATCCGGCACGGGGTGGAGGTGGACGAGATCCTGATCGCCGACAAGGCGGCCAACGGCGTGCGGCTGACCGATGGTGCGCGGCTGGATGCACCGCTGGTCGTCAGCAATGCGGATGCGGGTCATACCTATGATCATCTGCTGCGCCACCACCTGCGCCGCCGCTGGACCGCGCGCAAGTTGAAGCGCAGGCGGTGGTCCATGGGATTGTACGTCTGGTATTTCGGGACAAAGGGCACTGCGGGCATGTGGCCCGATCTGGGGCATCACACGATTGCCAACGGGCCGCGCTTCAAGGGATTGCTGCGCGATATCTTCATGCGCGGGAAGCTGGCGGATGACATGAGCTTGTATGTGCACCGTCCGTCGCTGACCGATCCGTCTGTTGCGCCGGAAGGGGATGATACGTTTTACGTGCTGTCGCCGGTGCCGCATCTGGGATGGAAGACGTCTGTGGACTGGAAAACCGAAGAGCCGATCTATCGCGAGAAGGTCGCGGCGGAGCTGGAGAAGATGATGCCGGGGTTCCGCGAAAAGATCAGTACAGAGACTGTTTTCACACCCGAGACCTTTCGCGACCGGTACCTCAGCCCGCATGGCGCAGGCTTTTCGTTGGAGCCGCGCATCCTGCAATCGGCGTGGTTCCGGCCGCATAACGTGAGCGAGGAAGCGAAGGGTCTGTATCTGGTCGGCGCGGGCACGCACCCCGGTGCCGGGCTGCCCGGTGTGGTGTCGAGCGCGGAGGTGCTGGCCAAGCTGGTGCCGGATATGCCGCGTCGGGCGGGCGAACAAAGGGTGGCGGCTGAATGATACGCGCGGATGACATGGAACACTGCCGGGCGGTGATCCGGACAGGGTCGCTGTCTTTTCATACGGCGAGCAAGCTTTTGCCCGCGTCCGTCCGCGATCCGGCGCTGGCGCTTTATGCCTTTTGCCGGTTGGCCGATGACGAGGTCGACGAGGGCCAGCAGAAGGCGCGCGCGGTGTTGGGTTTGCGCGACAGGTTGGATGCGGCCTATGCCGGGCGGCCCCGCAATGCGCCCGAGGACCGGGCGTTCGCCGCCATCATCGAGGAATTCGACATGCCCCGCGCGCTGCCCGAAGCGCTGCTGGAGGGGCTGGCCTGGGATGCGTCGGAACGGCGGTATGATACGCTGTCGGAGGTGACGCAGTATTCAGCGCGCGTGGCTTCGGCCGTGGGCGCGATGATGTGTGTGCTGATGCGGGTGCGAGAGCCGCATGCCCTGGCGCGGGCCTGCGATCTGGGCGTGGCGATGCAGTTGACAAATATCGCGCGGGACGTGGGCGAGGATGCGCGCGCCGGGCGGCTGTACCTGCCACTGGACTGGGTACGCGACGCGGGGCTGACGCCCGAGGCCTTCATGGCACAGCAAAGTGCGACGCCAGAGACGCAGCGCATGGTGCGGCGGTTGCTGGCGGAGGCGCGCAGGCTCTATATCCGGTCGGAGCCGGGGATCAAGGCGCTGCCGCTGGCGGCCCGCAGTGGCATCTTTGCGGCGCGGTTCGTCTATGCCGGCATCGGCGCGCAGGTGAAACGCAACGGGTATGACAGCGTGACCAAACGGGCCCATACCAGCAAGCTGCAAAAGCTGGGATGGGTGGCGCAATCGGGTCTGCGGGCGGCGGGAACGGCGGTCTTGCCACGGTCGCCGGTGATCTATGCGCGCGCGCTGCCGGAGGTGCAGTTTCTGGTGGATGCGGCATCAGCGGGGCGGACCGAGGCGAGGCAGGGCCGCGCGGCGGCGTTGCTGGATGTGCTTGCGGAACTGGACGCGCGCACGGCAGCACCCACATCACACCAAGTGGCGGCAGAGTAGCGCCGCGTCAGGATCGCTTATGGATTTCGCGCTTTTTGGAATATTCCTTCTGGCCTGCTGTGCCGCGGGGGCGACGGGGGCCGTGTTCCAGCCGGGCCAGTGGTACAGGGAGTTGAACAAACCCTCCTGGACGCCGCCGGACTGGGCGTTTCCGGTGGCCTGGACCAGCATCTATCTGTTGATCTCATTCGCCGGGATGCGCGTGGCGCTGCAGGACGGGAACGCCTATGCGATGGCGTTCTGGGCGGCACAGGCGGGGTTTTCGACCCTGTGGACGCCGGTGTTTTTCGGCTTGCGGCGGATGAAGGGGGCATTGTTGGTGATGGTGCCGCTGTGGCTGTCGGTGGCGGGGGCGACGTGGACGCATCTGCAAGTGGATTTCTGGGCGGGGCTGGCGTTTGTGCCGTATCTTGCCTGGGTCAGCGTCGCTGCTGCGCTGAATGCCAGCGTGTGGCGGTTGAATCCGGGCGTGGACCCGATTGTGCCGTCCGAGCTTTGAACATCTGTGGCGCCGCAGGGTGCATGGCGCACGACGGTATATAAGGCCAAAAAGAGGGGCGGGCGCGGTGCCTAGAATTGCCAGCGCGCGCGGCGGGGCACGCGGACGGCGAGCATCGGTTTCAGAAGCGGGTTGGCATAGCGGTTGAGGTCAAGCGCCTCGTGCACGCCGGCCGTTTTTTCGCCGTCAATGCAGGTTTCCACCACGGAGCGGGAATAGAAGGGCGCGTCCAGCATCGCCTTGGTCTGGCGTGGGGTGGTGCCGGGGTCGGCGCGGGTTTCGCGGCGCAGCGCCCAGAGGGTGCGCTTGAAGGCAGTGCGCGGCGGGGCGTCGACTGTCCGGGCGGTGCCGTTCTGGTCAAAGGCGATGGCGGCTTCCAGCGATGTGCCGTCGCGGCGGGTGGCGTCGTAGAAACAGGTGGCGCCCGCGCGGGTGGGGTAGCGGCCCCAGGTCCAGTAGCTGAAGTCACTTTCAAGCGGGCGGGTGCCGAAGTTGGCGTCGAAGTATCCGTGGCCGTCGAATTGCCAGCCCTTTGCCTCCAGGTTCACGGTGATGCGGCTGACCGGCGCGAAGGGCCGCCAGATGTGCGCGCCATCGGGTGTCAGGGGCAGTTCGACGTTGGTGATCGCCTCCGGCGTCACGGTGATCTGGCCGCGCATGCGGGAAACGAGCGGGAGCGAGGACACCTCATCGATGTCGATGATCAGGTCCGTGCCGGTCCAGCACATGGCCGAGGGGCCGACGGTAAACCTGTCCGGTGTGGTGTGCAGGGCGGAGGTGCCACGGTCAGTCATGGCAAAGCGCCCCCCGGCGCCGTAGGTCGCGACGTTCATGCAGCAGTGGTTGGCGGGTGTGTGCCGCCCGGACCATGCGTACCAGGGAGAGAAGACCGACCCTATGAAGCCGATGATCGAGACGGCGCGTGCGCCATCGTCGGAGACGCCGTCAATGTACCACCAGGCATAGCCCCCCGGCGGTGGGTCGAGGTCAAAGCGAGGTCCTTGATCATCGCCGCGGCCGCGTGCGCTCCGCAAAGTGTCGCCATCGGGATCCCCGCCCCCGGATGCACACCGCCCCCTACCAGGTAGAGCCCCGGCAGGCGGCTGCGCACCTGCGGCCGCTTGAAAGCCGCCATCATCCCGTGTGGGGATCGCCCGTATAATGCGCCGTTGCTGGCCGGAAACAGGGCCGAGAAGTGTTGCGGCATCGTCAGCCTGTCCATTGCGGGCATCGGGTCGAAGCGCAGGCCGAAACTGGCCAGTTGCGCCATGATCTGTGTATGACATCGGGTTCTCTCCTCCGCCGTGAGGGCGGTGCGGTCGGCCACGGCGGGCGCGTTCATGATGATCTCAAACCGTTCCTGTCCTTGCGGCGTCTGGCCGTCAAAGCGGTCCTGTGCGCAGGCATAGAGCGTGGCATCGCGGGGCAGGGTGCCTTGGGCGATGGGGCCGAATTCGGTTGCGGGGTCGGTGCAGAAAAAGACGTTGTGCGCCGCCAGATTGACGCCGGTGGCGCGGGCGGCAAAGCTGTGGACGCAGGCCGACAGGCTGCGCGGGCTTGTCGCGGTTTCCGGCACGGCGGCGCTGGCCTGTTCGCCAAGCATGCCGGTCGCCAATGCGCGCGGATCGCCGTTGAAGCAGACCGCGTCGACATTTGTGCGCCCCGCTTCGGTCCGGATGGCGCGGGGGCGGCCGTTCTGCATGTCGATCCCGGTCACGTGGCTGTTGTAGTGAAAGATCGCGCCCAGTGCCGCGGCCCTGTCCGCGATGGCTTGCGCCAGCCGGTGCATGCCGCCCGCCACATGCCAGACGCCGCGTTGTTCGGCCTGCCAGATCAGGCCCAGCAGCGCGGGGGAGGCATCGGGACTGCCACCGACATAGGTGGCGTAGCGACCAAAGAGCTGCGCCAGTTTGGGTTCGGTGAACTGCCGCGCAAGGTTCACGGCAAGCGTCCGGTGCGGTGCCATGGCGGTGATGAGGCCCGGCTGGCGCAGCATCCGCGCGGTCAGGGACATCACCGAAGGGGCCGCCTTGCGCATCATCGGCGCATCGAAGGCGTCAAAGAGCCGCCGTGTCTGTTCATCGAAGGTTGCGAATTGTGCAGCGGCGTCAGGTCCGAACACCTGCGCGATTTGCTGTTTGCTGTCGCGCGCATCCGCCATCAGGTCAAGCATGGTGCCATCTGGCCAGAAGTGCCGCGCCAGAATTCTTTCGCGCGTCAGGGTCACATGATCCGAGAGCGCACTGCCGGTTTCCGAAAAGAGTGCGTCGAAGACATGCTTCATGGTCAGCACGGTCGGGCCAGCGTCCACCGGCCCCGCGGCTGATTCCATCGTGCGCATCTTGCCGCCCGGTCCGGCGTGGCGTTCAAACACCGACAACCGCGCACCCGCATGGGCAAGGCGCAGCGCAGTGGCCAGCCCGCCAATGCCTGCGCCAATCACCGCGATATGTGGTGCCTCATGTGTCATCTTTGATGGACAGAATCTGTTGGCATTTGTCTAGCCTAGTTGACACTTGTCCTGTCATCAATAGAGTACAGGGACAAACCGGGAGAGTTTTCATGGATGTCGCTGACCGTATTGATACCGCGATCACCCAGGCGATTGCCTGTGCGCAGGCCGCGCCGTCACCCGGAAAACTGGCTTCTGCCCTGCATTATACCGTGACGCCCGGCGGCGCGCGGATCAGGCCGACGATCCTGATGTCCGTGGCGCTTGCGTGCGGGGATCGCAATCCGGGGCTGGCCAACGCGGCGGCGGCGGCCCTTGAGTTGATGCATTGCGCGTCGCTGGTGCATGACGATCTGCCCTGCTTTGACGATGCCGACACCCGGCGGGGCAAGCCAGCCGTGCACCGCGCCTTCGGAGAGCCGCTTGCCTTGCTTACAGGCGACAGCCTGATCATCATGGCGTTCGAGGTGCTGGCGAAGGCGGCGATGGAAAACCCGATTGCAGCCGTGAACCTGATGCAGGTGCTGGCGACGCGGACGGGCATGCCCAATGGCATTTGTGCAGGGCAGGGATGGGAAAGCGAGGCGGAAGTTGATTTGTCCGCGTATCACCGGGCCAAGACCGGCGCGCTGTTCATTGCCGCGACCCAGATGGGTGCCGCCGCAGCCGGCGAAGATGCAGAACCCTGGGAGGAACTGGGCGCGCGCATCGGCGAGGCGTTCCAGGTCGCCGATGATCTGCGTGACGCGCTTTATGATGAAGACACGCTGGGCAAGCCGGTGGGGCAGGACGACCTGCACGGACGTCCCAACGCGGTGACGGAATTGGGCATTGAGGGGGCGATCGCCCGGATGGGAGAGATCCTGACCGGGGCGATTGCATCGATCCCGAAGTGTCCCGGCGAAGCGCGTCTTGCCAAGCTGGTGACGGCGCAGGCCGAGGCGCTGACACCGATCCGGTTCCGCGCGCAGCAGCAGGCCGCGCGGGGCGTGTGATGGCGGATGTGCCCGCACCCATGCGCGGCACGGGGTTCAAGGTGCCGGGACTGCGCAAACTGCTGGCGGCACGCGGATTTCAAAAATGGGCGGCGCGCAATTTTCTGACACGGCGGATCGTCCGGTCCGAGGGCGAAGCGCTTTTTGATCTGGTGGCGGGGTTCTGTCATTCGCAGGTATTGCAGGCGCTTGTATCCTTCGACATTCCCGCACGTCTGATGGACGGCCCCGCGTCCGCGGAGACACTGGCGCGGCAGGTGGCCGTTCCAGAGGACCGGATGCTGGTCTTGTTGCGGGCAGGTGCCGCGCTGGGACTGTTGCGGCAAAAGAGGGCAGGGCGGTTTGCCCTGTCGCGGCGCGGTGCGGCGTTGGTCGGCGTGCCGGGGTTGCAGCAGATGATTCGGCATCATGACGTGCTGTACCGTGATCTTGCCGACCCGGTCGCGTTCTTTCGCGGAGAGACCGAGCCGGAGCTTGCCGGTTTCTGGCCTTACGTCTTTGGGGGTGATGTCGATCCGCAGGACGCGGCGACCTATTCCGATCTGATGGCGCAGAGCCAGCTTCTGGTGGCGGACGACACGCTTGATGCGATCAGCCTGCGCGGTGTGACACGGTTGATGGATGTCGGCGGCGGATCAGGCGCGTTTCTGGCGCAGGTGGGGGCGCGGTACGGCGATCTGCAACTTACGCTTTTCGATCTGCCGACGGTCGCTCCACAGGCACAGGCGCGATTCGCGGCGGAGGGGTTGAGCGACCGGGCCAGAATCAGCCCCGGTTCTTTCAGAACGGATAATTTGCCGGACGGGGCCGACGCGATTTCCCTGATCCGCGTGCTTTACGATCACACCGATGCCACGGTTACCCAGTTGCTGAAGCGGTGCTTTGCGGCGCTGCCGAAAGGCGGACGGCTGATCATCTCGGAACCGATGCGGGGCGGGGCAAAGCCGGAGCGGGCTGGAGACGCCTATTTCGCGCTTTACACATTGGCGATGGGAACCGGCAAGGCGCGGTCGGCCGAAGAGATTGCGGATTTGTGCCGCATCGCGGGCTTTGAGGAAATTCAGAAACCGGCAGCACGCAGGCCGTTCGTGACGCGCTGTGTGACAGCTGTAAGGAAAAACTGACAATGTCCATTATGATTGACAGTCATAATTGTCAGCTTTAGTTTACATGTAACAAACTGTGCGCAGTGAGTCCCTTTCAAGAGGTCCGCATGCACAAACCACAGAGGGGAGAACCAGTGCAGACCACCGCCGTCATTTTGAACGGGCCACGTGATCTGGGGGTCGACACGTTGAGTGTCACAGCACCGGGGTCGGGCGATCTGGTGGTGGAGATTGCACATTCGGGAATTTCCACGGGTACTGAAAAACTGCTTTGGTCCGGCGCGATGCCGCCCTTTCCGGGCATGGGTTATCCGCTTGTGCCAGGATATGAGGCCGCCGGTGAGGTGGTCGAAGCCGGTGCGCAGACACCCTATAAACCCGGTGACAGGGTCTTCGTACCGGGGGCGAATTGCTTTGAGGATGCGTTCGGTCTTTTCGGGGGCGCGGCAAGGACGCTGGTCACCAAGGCGGAACGGGTCACGCGGATTGATCCCGGACTGGGTGCACGAGGTGCATTGCTGGCGCTGGCGGCGACGGCACGTCATGCGCTGGCGGGGCCGGGCAAGTCCGTGCCGGATCTGATTGTGGGTCATGGTGTGCTGGGCCGGTTGCTGGCGCGGCTGACCATTGCGGCGGGTGCGCCCGCGCCGACGGTCTGGGAAATTGACCCGGTGCGGATGCAGGGCGCAACAGGCTATCCGGTGCTGAACGCCGACACGGACCCGCGCCACGACTACACATCTATATACGACGCGACGGGCCAAGCCGATTTGCTGGGCAGTCTGATCGGCCGTCTGCAAAAGGGCGGGGAGATCGTTCTGGCGGGGTTCTATCCCGAACCTATCAGCTTTGCCTTTCCGCCTGCCTTCATGAAAGAAGCGCGTTTTCGCGTCGCCGCGGAGTGGACACCGGATGATCTGCTGGCGACCCGGTCGCTGGTCGAAAGCGGCACGCTGAGCCTTGACGGCCTGATCACGCACACGGCGGCCGCGTCCGATGCGCCGGACGCCTACGCGCGGGCGTTCGATGATCCGGCTTGCCTGAAAATGATCCTCGACTGGAAAGGTCACGCATGACACTTGATATCCCCAATCTGAATGATGGCGGTACCATCAAGGATTTTGACCAGCGCCTGCGGGACGAGGCGGGCGAAGACCTTGCCGACATCGTGGCGGAAGAACCCACCAGCAAGACCCAGATCATCGCGATCTATGGCAAGGGCGGGATCGGCAAATCCTTCACGCTCGCCAATCTCAGCCACATGATGGCGGAGCAGGGCAAGCGCGTGTTGCTGATCGGCTGCGATCCGAAATCCGATACCACAAGCCTGCTGTTCGGCGGCAAGGCCTGTCCCACGATCATCGAAACCTCCACCCGCAAGAAGTTGGCGGGCGAAGAGGTCAAGATCGGCGATGTGTGTTTCAAGCGCGGCGGTGTCTTCGCGATGGAGCTGGGCGGCCCCGAGGTTGGGCGCGGCTGCGGCGGGCGCGGGATCATCCACGGGTTCGAACTGCTGGAGAAACTTGGTTTTCACGATTGGGACTTTGATTATGTACTCTTGGATTTTCTGGGCGACGTGGTCTGCGGTGGGTTCGGCCTGCCGATTGCGCGGGACATGGCGCAGAAGGTTATCCTTGTCGCCTCCAACGACCTGCAATCGCTTTACGTCGCCAACAACGTCTGCTCGGCAGTGGAATACTTCCGAAAGCTGGGCGGCAACGTGGGTGTCGCGGGGCTGGTGATCAACAAGGACGATGGGTCGGGTGAGGCGGCGGCTTTTGCCAAAGCGGTGGATATCCCCGTGCTGGCCGCGATCCCGCAGGACGATGATCTGCGGAAGAAATCCGCGAATTATCAGATTGTCGGCACGATGGAGAGCCAATGGGGGTCGCTGTTTGCAGCCCTTGGCGATGAAGTTGCCGAAGCGCCGCCGGTGCGCCCTACGCCCTTGGATCAGGACGGACTGCTGGGCTTGTTCGATGCTTCCGAGACCGGCGGCGATGTGGTGCTGGAACCCGCCACCGATCTGGACATGCGCGGCAAGAACGCGGCGCCCAAGGCAAGCCTGGAGGTTGTCTACGACGATGTCTGAACGCACGGGATATAACGTATCCTATGATGATGTGGGGGAGGTCGTCATTGACGAGGCCTCCCACGGTGCTGATCTGGCACCGGTTGCAGATGCGCCCGCTGAAGGCATGTGCGGATCCCGCGGCACGCTGGAGGAAGCGGCGCGGGCGGCAGGGAAATCCGATGTGCTGGATCAATACGCCAAGGATTATCCCAAAGGCCCCCATGATCAGCCGCAGTCGATGTGTCCTGCGTTCGGGTCGCTGCGGGTGGGTCTGCGGATGAAGCGGACGGCGACGATCCTGAGCGGGTCGGCCTGTTGCGTTTATGGTCTGACGTTTGTGTCGCATTTTTACGGGGCACGGCGGTCAGTCGGATATGTGCCGTTCAACTCCGAGACTTTGGTGACGGGCAAGCTGTTCGAAGACATCCGTGAAGCGGTGCATGACGTGGCCGATCCGGCAAAACTGGATGCGATTGTGGTAACAAACCTTTGTGTGCCGACGGCGTCCGGTGTGCCGCTGCGGCTGCTGCCGGAGGAGATCGACGGCGTGCGTGTGGTGGGCATCGACGTGCCCGGCTTTGGCATTCCGACCCATGCGGAAGCCAAGGATGTGCTGGCCGGGGCCATGCTGAATTACGCCCGACGCGAGATTGAAGCGGGTCCGGTGGCCATGCCCGAAGGCGGCCGCGCGGACCGGCCGCAGGTTGCATTGATGGGGGAAATGTTCCCCGCCGATCCGATGATGATCGGGCAGATGCTGGCGCCTATGGGCTTGGCTGCGGGTCCGGTTGTGCCGTGCCGGGAATGGCGTGAGTTGTACGCCGCACTTGATTGCGGTGTCGCGGCGGCGATCCATCCGTTCTACACCGCGAGCGTGCGGGAGTTTCAGGCGGCGGGTCGTAAGGTTGTCGGATCTGCGCCTGTGGGTCATGACGGCACTGCCGCATGGCTGGCCGCGATTGGCGATGCCTACGGGATTTCCGCCGACAAGATTGGTGAGGCACAGAACGCTTGCCTGCCTACAATCAAGGGGGCGCTTGGTGGCGCGCCGATTGATGGGACAATTACGCTGTCGGGCTATGAGGGCAGCGAATTGCTGGTCGCGCGGCTGATGATCGAAAGCGGTGCGGATATTCCATATGTCGGTACGGCCTGTCCCAAGACCGAATGGTCTGCGGCAGATGCGGAATGGCTTGAGGCGCGCGGTGTGACGGTGAAATTCCGGGCATCACTGGAAGACGATTGCGCGGCGATGGAGGCGATTAGGCCGGACCTCGCTATTGGCACGACGCCCGTTGTCCAGAAGGGCAAGGAGCTGGGTATTCCATCGCTCTATTTCACCAACCTGATTTCCGCGCGGCCCCTGATGGGTGTCGCGGGGGCCGGATCGCTGGCGCAAGTCGTGAATGCGGCGATGGCGAATAAGGATCGCATGGATCACATGAAGGCGTTCTTTGAGGGCGTCGGTGCTGGTGACACAGCGGGCGTCTGGGAAGGCAGCCCGAATGTGCAACCGCAGTTCCGGGCGCAGAACTTGAAGAAGCTGGAAAAGCAGGCGAGGGCGGCGAAGGCCGCGCAGATGATATGAACGGCGTGTTCCATCATATCCCCACCGTAGGGTGTGCATTCATGCGCGCCAAGGCAGGTGCGCAATGCTAGTCCAGGACCACGACCGCGCGGGCGGATACTGGGGTGCGGTCTATGCCTTCTGCGCGACCAAAGGCTTGCAGGTTGTCATCGACGGCCCCGTGGGTTGCGAGAACCTGCCGGTGACTTCCGTACTGCATTACACCGATGCGCTGCCGCCCCATGAATTGCCGATCGTGGTGACGGGTCTTGGCGAAGGTGAGATGGGCGCAGGCACCGAAGAGGCGATGAAACGCGCCTGGGAAACGCTTGATCCCGCGCTGCCGGCCGTCGTTGTGACAGGCTCCATCGCCGAAATGATCGGCGGCGGGGTCACGCCGCAGGGCACCAACATCCAACGCTTCCTTCCGCGCACCATTGATGAGGATCAGTGGGAATCTGCGGATCGCGCGATGACGTGGATCTTTACCGAATTCGGTATGACCAAAGGCCGGATGCCGCCCGAGAAGAAGCGCGAAGAGGGCGCTGCCCCGCGCGTCAATATCCTCGGGCCGATGTATGGCACGTTCAACATGCCCTCCGATCTGGCGGAGATCCGTCGGCTGGTCGAAGGGATCGGCGCGGAGATCAACATGGTGATGCCGCTGGGCAGCCATGTGAGCGAGATGCGTGGATTGGTGAATGCGGATGTCAACGTGTGTATGTACCGCGAGTTTGGGCGTGGCCTGTGTGAAGTGTTGGGCAAGCCGTATCTGCAAGCGCCTTTGGGCATTGATTCAACAACGAAGTTCCTGCGCATCTTGGGGGAGTTGACGGGCCTCGACCCCGAACCCTTCATCGAGCAGGAAAAGCATTCGACCATCAAGCCCGTCTGGGATCTGTGGCGGTCCGTCACGCAGGACTTCTTTGCCACCGCGTCTTTCGGGATCGTGGCGAATGAAACCTACGCGCGCGGCATCCGCAATTTTCTGGAAAACGATCTGGGCCTGCCTTGCGCTTTCGCAGTTGCGCGGACGCGCGGCAAGAAAACCGACAACGACCAGGTCCGCGCCATGGTGCATGAAAAGCGCCCGCTGATCCTGATGGGGTCGATCAATGAAAAGATGTACCTGGCGGAGATGAAATCGGGCTTTGGCCCGGCGCCGACTTTTATTCCCGCGTCCTTTCCCGGTGCCGCCATCCGGCGCGCGACGGGCACGCCTTTCATGGGCTACGCGGGGGCCACGTATTTGTTGCAGGAAGTGTGCAACGGCCTGTTTGACGCGCTCTTTCATATTCTGCCGCTTGGCTCCGAAATGGACGCCACGCCGGCTACACCGACCCCGCTCCGGCGGGACTTTCCCTGGGATGCGGATGCGCAGGCCAAGCTTGACGAGATTGTCGCCAGCCACCCGATCCTCACACGTATTTCCGCCGCAAAGACCCTGCGCGACGCTGCCGAGAAAGCAGCGCTCGATGCCGGGGCGGAGCGGGTAGTCCTTGAATGTGTCGAGGGCCTTCAACCAGCTTCGGGAGGAGCAAAACCATGACAGACATCAGCAACGATCACAGCATCGCCAGCCGTCCTGCGCACCGTCGCAGCGATCACAATATGCGCGAATACTACGTTTATTTCGCGGTGATCTTCGTGGCCACGCTGCCGCTGAGCTTTCTGACCTGGACCCTGAGCGCCGCGCGCCGGATGGAGTTGCCCGAAAAAGGCCCCATCAAGGCAGCCTGGAGCCAGGCCCAGATCATTACACCACGCATCTTTTCCGCGTGAAGCAACATGCCGCCCCGTAGGTTTCGGGGCGGACAAGAGGTTCGCCACTCCCCCCCGGAGTGGTGGATTGGGCGGGGGATGAGCCCCCGTCATATCCCGGCCGCGGGGGGCGCGGCGTCGGCACTTTTTCTGAGGAGAAAAACATGGCTGATAAAAATGACCTGTCCTTCACAGGTCTGACAGACGAGCAAGCGCAAGAGCTGCACTCAGTCTACATGAGCGGGTTCACGATCTTCACGATCGTGGCCGTTGTCGCGCATGTGCTGACGTACATCAAACTGCCCTGGTTCGCCTGGGGCTGATAGGAGCACATCGACATGGCACAGTTTTACAAAATCTGGCTGATCTTCGACCCGCGTCGCGTTTTCGTGGCGCAGGGCGTGTTCCTGTTTTTGCTGGCTGCGATGATTCATCTCGTCCTGCTCAGCAATCCGGAAACGAACTGGTTCGATCGCGCCTTTGGTGCGGCTGAAGCAGCGGAGTAATCGGACGTCAAGACAACGCAGCGGGCGGACTGGTATCACGCCGCCGCCCGCAGCAACCAACATCATTCACGTGCGCGCCGCGCCGGGCCCCGAGCCCGCTACCGCAGGCGCAGAAGGAGTAAGAAGATGGCACAGCTCAGCTTCGAAAGAAAATACCGGGTCCGAGGTGGGACATTGGTTGGCGGTGATCTGTTCGACTTCTGGGTGGGGCCCTTCTATGTCGGCTTTTTTGGCGTCACGACGTTCTTTTTCGCCGCCCTTGGCACCATCCTGATTTTCTATGGCGCGGCCTTGGGGGACACCTGGAACCCCTGGCTGATCTCGATCAATCCCCCCAGCCTTGAAGTGGGCCTTGGCATGGCGCCACTGGCCGAAGGCGGGCTTTGGCAGATCATCACGATGTGTGCGACGCTGGCCTTTGTCAGCTGGATGCTGCGCGAGGTCGAAATCTGTCGCAAGCTGGGCATGGGATATCATGTGCCCTTCGCCTTTGGTGTGGCGATCATTGCCTATGTCACGCTGGTGATCATCCGGCCGGTGCTGATGGGCGCATGGGGACACGGGTTCCCCTATGGCATCTTCAGCCACCTCGATTGGGTGAACAACGTCGGCTACGCCTATGGCAACTTCCACTACAACCCCGCGCATATGGTGGCGATCACGTTCTTCTTCACCACCTGTCTGGCGCTGGCGCTGCATGGATCATTGGTGCTGTCGGCGGTCAACACGGGTGGCAAGGAAAACCGCATCGCGACACCGGATCACGAGGATACCTATTTCCGCGATCTGATCGGCTATTCGATCGGGCCACTCGGCATCCACCGTCTGGGTCTGCTGCTGGCGCTGAACGCCGGTTTGTGGAGCGCGATCTGCATCGTCATCTCGGGCACCATCTGGTTCGACCAGTGGAGCGCGTGGTGGGATTGGTACGCCGAATTGCCCTGGTGGGCGGATCTGTAAGAGGGATATGAAAAATGGCTGAATATCAGAATATCTTCACACAGGTCCAGGTGGCCGGACCGCCCGAAATGGGCGTCGACCCCGACGGCCGCATCGCCCGCGAACGGACCAACAACGCCCGCATCTCACCGCTGCTGGGCTGGTTCGGCAACGCGCAGCTTGGGCCGATCTACCTTGGTCCCTTCGGGCTTGTTTCACTGGCGACTGGTTTTGCTTGGTTCTTTATCGTGGGCATGAACTTCTGGTGGCAGGTGGATTATTCGCCTGCGCTGTTCTTCCGCGAACTGTTCTGGATGGCGCTTGAGCCACCGGCAGAGGAATACGGCCTTGGCCTTGCCCCGCTGAATGAAGGCGGATGGTGGATCATCGCCAGTTTCTTCCTGCTTGTCTCTGTCATCAGCTGGTGGATCCGCACCTACCTGCGGGCCGAGGAGTTGGGTATGGGCAAGCACGTCAGCTGGGCCTTTGCCTCCGCGATCTGGTTGTTCCTGGTGCTGGGTCTGTTCCGGCCGATCCTGATGGGCAGCTGGGCCGAAGCGGTGCCTTATGGTATCTTCCCGCACCTTGACTGGACGAACCTGTTTTCGCTGACCTACGGCAACCTGTTCTATAACCCCTTTCACGCGCTGAGCATCGTGTTCCTGTATGGCTCCGCCCTGCTGTTCGCGATGCATGGGGCGACGATCCTGGCCGTCAGCCGCTATGGCGGTGAGCGGGAAATCGAACAGATCGTGGACCGCGGCACGGCGTCCGAACGGGCGGCCCTGTTCTGGCGCTGGACCATGGGGTTCAACGCCACGATGGAAGGGATTCACCGCTGGGCCTGGTGGTTTGCGGTGCTGACCACGCTGACCGGCGGCATCGGTATCCTGCTGACCGGCACGGTTGTCGACAACTGGTTCATCTGGGCGCAGGAACACGGCTACGCGCCGCTTGATTGAGAAGGAAAGAGTCCATGACTGATAACAACGACTATCTACGCACGGGTGATCGAACTTTCCGACTGCGGGCAGATGTATTTCTGCTGATGATGAAGGGGGCTGGCTATGCCGCGGTCTTTACCATTGGCGTCGGGCTTTTCATCTGGGTGCTGTACGGCGTTGGCCTGCTGCTGCCGGATGAGGCGCGCGAAGCGGATGATCCGACACCGTTTTCCGCCTACGAAGCACCTGTCGCAGACACCCTGCGCGTCTAAGAGATTGGCAGGGCCAGCGCATCTGGCCTTGCCCCGCCTTTCGGATCGGCCATGTCCCTTGGCTTGATCCGGAAACGTCAGGAAGAGGCTTTCCTGACACGTCCTGTTGGCTACGGGAGGCAGAAGGGGCCCGACCGTTCGCGGTTTCCGGTTCCTTCTGCACCCGTGGCCAACAGACCCTTCCTGCTGAACACCAGAGGAGCCTGCCATGACCCCGATTGAAACCCCCCGTGCCACGCCGCTGTTGGACCGCGTCAGCGCGCCTGCTGATCTGCGCGCCATGTCGGTGGCCGAACTGCGGCGCCTCTCGGACGAGTTGCGCAGCGAAGTGGTGGAATCCGTGTCACAGACCGGCGGACATCTGGGATCATCGTTGGGTGTTGTTGAATTGACCGTGGCGCTGCATGCGGTGTTCGATACACCGCACGACAAGTTGATCTGGGATGTCGGCCACCAGTGTTATCCCCACAAGGTGCTGACGGGCCGCCGTGATCGGATGACCACGCTCCGGCAGGAAGGCGGGTTGTCGGGGTTCACCAAGCGCAGCGAATCCGAATACGACCCCTTTGGCGCGGCACATAGTTCGACGTCCATTTCGGCGGCACTGGGTTTCACGCTGGGTCGCGATCTGGGGCAGGACACGGGCGATGCGATTGCGGTGATCGGCGATGGATCGATCAGTGCCGGCATGGCGTATGAAGCAATGAACAACGCAGGTGCCGAAGGGCGGCGGATGTTCGTGATCCTCAATGACAACGAGATGAGCATCGCGCCCCCGGTCGGGGCCATGTCGAAGTATCTGTCCGGTCTGTACAGTTCGCCCCTGGGGCAGTTGCAGCAGGTGGCCGAAGGGTTCGAGGCGGCTTTGCCCGGACCGCTGCGCGACCACGCCAAACGTGCGCGCCAGCTGGTAACGGGTGCAGTGGGCGCGCAAGGCACATTGTTCGAGGAGTTGGGCTTTCAATACGTCGGGCCGATCAACGGGCATGATATGGAACAGTTGGTCGCGGTCCTGCGCGCGGCCCGTGCGCGGGCGACGGGGCCGGTGCTGATCCATTGCTGCACGGTCAAGGGCAAGGGTTATGCGCCCGCAGAGAATTCCGCGGACAAGTATCACGGGGTCGGCAAGTTCACCGTGGCAAGCGGCGAACAGGCCAAGAAGAAGCCCAATGCGCCGAGCTATACCAAGATTTTCGGGCAGGCGCTGGCGGATCTGGCAGACACCGACAGCCGGATTGTCGGGATCACGGCGGCAATGCCCGGCGGGACCGGGATGGACATTTTTGGTGCAAAGCATCCCAAGCGAATGTTCGATGTGGGCATTGCCGAACAGCACGGCGTGACCTTTGCCGCCGGGATGGCCGCGTCCGGGTTGCGGCCCTTCTGCGCGATCTATTCGACGTTCCTGCAACGCGGCTATGACCAGGTGGTGCACGATGTGGCGCTGCAAAACCTGCCGGTGCGTTTCGCGATTGACCGGGCAGGGCTGGTGGGGGCCGATGGGGCGACCCATGCAGGGGCTTTTGACGTCGGTTACATGAGCGCCTTGCCCAATATGACCGTGATGGCCGCAGCGGATGAAGCGGAACTGATGCACATGGTCGCCACCGCGGCGGCGCATGACAGCGGGCCGATTGCCTTCCGTTATCCCCGTGGAGAAGGGGAGGGCGTGCCCCTGCCCGAACGCGGCGAGGTGCTGGAGATCGGCAAGGGGCGGGTGATGTTCGAAGGCACGGATGTTGCGATCCTGTCGTTTGGCGCGCATCTGGGCGAGAGCCTGAAGGCGGCGGATATGCTTGAAGCGCGGGGTGTGTCGGTGACGCTGGCCGATGCGCGGTTTGCCAAGCCACTGGATCGGGGATTGCTGCACCGGCTGGCGCGGACCCACAAGGCGCTGATCACCATTGAGCAGGGCGCGCGCGGCGGGTTCGGCGCGATGGTGTTGCACGATCTGGCGGGTGAGGGGTTGCTGGATGGTGCACTGGCGATCCGCACGATGACACTGCCAGACAGGTTCATTGATCAGGCCGCACCTGATGCGATGTATGCCGAAGCGGGGCTGACGGCCACGGATATTGCGGCGACTGCGATGCAGGCGGTCGGTGTGCGTGCCGAGGTGAGTTAGAAGTTCAGGAAGGAGTTGCCGCGCCGAGGATCATATCGGCGTGTTGATCAAGATAGATGCGCAGCCAGGGGGTGAAGGTCTCTGGCGTTCGGGCGATTTCCGCTTTCAGATCGTCGGGCGTGACCCAGCGGGTGTCCATGACTTCATCGGGGTTGGGCGCGAGCGGCATGTCGTCGGTGGCTTCGGCCAGATAGACCTCAACCACTTCGTGTTCGATCATATCCGCCCCGACAGCGGCACGGTATTCGACCTGACCGCGGTGTTGCAGATCCAGCCCGGTGATCCCCAGTTCCTCGTCGACGCGGCGCAGGGCGCAAGCGGCGGGCGCTTCGTCCCACTCAGGATGCGTGCAGCAGGTGTTCGCCCAAAGGCCGGGCGTATGATATTTGCTCAGGGCGCGCCGCTGGATCAGGATCGCACCCCGGCGCATCACGAAAACCGACACCGCAAGATGCCGTAGGCCACGCTGATGGGCGGCCAGTTTTTCAACCGGCGTCAGGGTGCCATCAACCCAGGCGGGGATCATGATATCAGTGGGCGTCATGCTGCCGTCCATGGTGTTATCCCACTTTGTCAGATGCGGGTTTCAGAGACCAGCCCGGTCAGGTGCGCAAGGTTCTTGATGCCGATCTTCAGATGCGCCATCGGCCGCGCCTTGACCAGCTTCTTGTTCATGTAGGCTTCGAACGTCAAGCGCTGCACATCAACGTCATGGCACAGAGAGACGAAGCGTTCGCGTCGTGCATCCGAGCGGTAATAGGCGTTTTGCATCGCACCCAGCACGCGAAAGACCTGCTTGTGTTCGCGCATGAACAGTTTGCGGGCCAGCGTCAGATCCCGCGCCCGGCCTGAATTGAGGCAGGCGGAGGCGGCGGTCGCGGCAACCTGCCCGCCGACCATGGCGTAATAGATGCCCTCACCGGATGAAGGGGCGACAACGCCAGCAGCATCCCCTGCAAGCACCACGTCGCGGCCATTGTCCCATTTGTCGAGCGGTTTCAGCGGGATCGGCGCGCCTTCGCGGCGGATGGTCTTGCAATGCTCAAGCCCTGAGGCGACGCGCAGTTCCGCCGTCGCCTTCTTGAGGTCGACACCATCAAGCCCGGTGCCCATCCCCACACTGGCGGATTTGCCATGGGGAAAAACCCAGCCGTAAAAGTCGGGAGAGATCGTGCCGTCATAGATCACGTCACAGCGCATCGGGTCATAGCCCGGCGTGGGTTCCGGGGCTTCGATGATCTCATGGTAGGCGATGACGTAAGGAATGGTGTCGCCGCCCGGTACTTCGGCGCGGGCCACGTTTGACCGCGCGCCATCCGCACCGATGATCAGCTTGGTGGTCAGGCGTTTCGTGTCAGAACTGCCCTTGTCGCGGTAGATGACATGGGTGCCGTTTGCGTCCCGTTCGATCGCGGTGAAGGTGCCGACGATGTATTCGGCCCCGGCGTCCGCCGCGCGCTTGCGCAGGAAGGCGTCGAAGAATTCGCGGTCCACCATGCCGACATAGCCGTTTTCGATGGGGATATCGACCTGCCGCTGGGTGGGGGAGATCATGCGCGCGGTGTTGATGCGCGCGACGATCTCGCTGTCGGGGATGTCGAAATCTGTCACAAGCCGGGGAGGGACAGCACCACCGCAGGGTTTGATCCGCCCTTCACGGTCCAGCAGGGCCACCTTGTGGCCGGATCGGACAAGCTCAAGTGCTGCGGTTGCTCCCGAGGGCCCGCCTCCTACGACGACGACATCATACATGTGTTCATTCCCCCGGAACCAGGGCAGCGCGGGCGCTGCGGGTGTTTTCCATGATATGCAGCGCCATTGCGGCGGCTGCGATGAAAAGGGCGGCTTCAATTGTGAAGACGACCGCGAATGCGGGTGCGTCGGCCAGCGGGCCGCGCAGAATGTCGACGGCGGCGGCCCCCATCAGCCCGCCAAATCCGGCGGCGATGGCTTGGGCAGCGCCCCAAAGGCCCATGCGGGTGCCTTCGCGTTGCCCCCGTCCTGTCGCGGCCAGCGCCATCATCGATCCGATGGCGGCGACGGCGAACATGCCGTTGAAAAATCCAAGTGCGACAACCAGTACCGTCAGCCCGATGGCAGGCAATGCCAGCCCGCCCCATGCAATCGCCACAAGGCTGGCCGCGGAACCGACGCAGCCAGCAAGGATCCAGTTGCGCAGGCTACCGATCTTGAGGCCGGTTGCCATGATGCCAACGGTCAGCATGCCGACAAAGACACCGCCGTTTTGCGCACCGCTCAGGCTGGTGGATTGGCCGGGTGTGAACCCCCAGACGAGGCCTGCGAAGGGCTCCAGGATCAGTTCCTGCATGAAATATGCGTTCATCGACAGGAAGACGAAAAGAGTGAAATCGCGCGCGCGGCGTTCTGCCCAGACCTCCTTCAGGCCTTCGATGAAGGGGGTCGGATCAGGCTCCGCCCGGATGATGCTGACGCGGCGTTCGATGCCAGCGATTGCCAGACAGGTCAGCGCAGTGGCAGTGATCACGACGATGGCGACCACGGCCAACAGGCGGGCGGGTGAATAGGGATCAAGGAAGCTGCCCGCCAGCCCGGCGGTCATGGCGATGCCGAAGATCATCATCAGCCACGTGATCGTCGCGGCAGCAGCGCGGCGGTGCGGCGCGGTGGCGGTGGCCAGCAAGGCCAGCAGCGACGTGCCGCTGGCCCCGACGCCCAGACCGATCAACGCGTAGGCAACGACCGACAGCGTCAGGCCGGACCAATAGGATGCCGCAAAGAGCGTCACGGCATAGGCGGCTGCAAAACCACCTATGGCCAGCGCGACCATGCCGCCGATGATCCATGCCGTGCGGTTGCCGCCCGTGTCAGAAGTGAACCCCCAGCGCGGGCGCGACAGTTGGATGCCATAGTGCAGTGCGACCAGCAGGCCGGGCAAAACAGCCGGAAGTGCGAATTCAACGACCATCAGGCGGTTCAGGGTCGATGTGGTCAGCACCACGATTGCGCCCAGAGCCATCTGCACCAGTCCGAGCCGGACAATCTGGAACCATGAAAGGGTCATGCGATGCTCCTGAGGGCCACGGCAGCGACCATCATGCCGGCCACGTAAAGGGTGATGCCAGTGCCGTTATACCAGGGCGCGCGCGCCTTCGGATCGCGCAGCAGGACGCGCATGGCGGCAGCCTGGGCCAGCAGCAGCACCACGATAAGCGCGGCGTGCACCGGTTTGCCCCAGCTGAACAACATCCCGATGACGATCACTTGCGGCAGTGCCATGCCCCAGCAGGCCACCCGCGCCGCGCGGGCAGGGCCAAGCGTGACGGGCAAGGAATTGACGCCCATCTTTGCGTCCCCCTCAAGCGCCTTGAAATCATTCAGGGTCATGATGCCATGAGCACCCAACCCGTAAAGCAGTGCGATGATCAGGATTTCGGGTGCGGGGGCACCTGCGGACAGCACAGCGGCCCCGGTAATCCAGGGCAGCGTTTCATAGGCCAGACCGCACAACCCCGGCCCCCACCAGCCTGATTTCTTGGCGCGGATGGGTTCAGCGGAATAGGCCCATGCCGCGCTGACGGCGACCAACGTGGAACCAAATCCCCAGGGGCCAAGCTGCCAGCCGACCAAAAGGGACAGGACTGTCATAGTCAATGCAATCCACAGGCCCCAGCGGCCAGGAATGCGTCCGGAGGGAATCGGGCGGTCAGGTTCGTTGATGGCGTCCACATGGCGGTCGCACCAGTCATTTGCCGCCTGGCTCATCCCGCAGACAATCGGACCGGCAAGGATAATGCCCAGCACCACAAGGCCCCATTGCCCTGTAATTGCTGCGCCTGACGACACCACACCACAAAGATACGCCCACATCGGGGGAAACCACGTGATCGGCTTGATCAGCCACAGCATCGCGGCGGGATCGGGCCATTGCCGATGGGGGATGTCAATTGAAACGGACATAGTGTAAGTCTAGCCTGACACATCCTTCCGGTTCAAGAAGATTGTCTCAAATTCCATGGCATACTGGTCTTGTCTTGGGGGGCAGGTGTATTAGGTTTCAATGCCAGAATGATTTCGGGGTCCGCCCCCGGAGTTTTGGTTAAACAGAATGTTAGGGAGTTCAGATATGAAGATGTTCCAGATTGCCGCGCTCGGCACCGCGCTGATGGCCGGTCCGGCGTTTGCAGATGGTCATGCCACGGGTGACGCCGCCGCGGGCGAGGACGTATTCAAGAAGTGCAAATCCTGCCACGCCATCGTCGACGCCGAGGGTGAGGCGATTGTGAAGGGCGGCCGGACGGGCCCGAACCTTTATGGCCTGTACACCCGCGTTGCAGGTGGTGACGAAGAGTTCGGCAAGAAGTATGGCAAGTCGCTGGTCGCGGCTGGTGAAGCAGGTCTGGAATGGAATGAGGCGGAGTTCGTCACTTACGTCGCGGACCCGCGCAAGTACCTGCAGACCTATCTGGACGACAAGAAGGCGAAGTCCAAGATGTCCTTCAAGCTGAGGGACGAGCAGGACGCGAAAGACGTCTGGGCCTATCTGGTTTCTGTCGGACCGCAGCCCGAGTCCTGAACTGAACCACAAATTGATTCGAAGTTGGCGGCCTTGGAAACAAGGTCGCCTTCTTTTTTGCGCAAAGGGCGACAGCGCAGGCTATTTTGCTTTCGGGAGTGCGCCTATGCGGGGTCGGTTGATGCATCGCTCAGCCGCTCCCAAAGGGTTTCCAGCGCGGTACGCGCACCTTCGTAGCTGCTGCTCATGGCATCGGCGTGGATGAGTCGGATGCTGTCCTCGGCCTCTGCCACGATGTTGCCGCTGACCAGAATTAGCGCGTGCGGGACGCTGACGCGCAGCGCCAGAACCAGACGTGCCAGATCGGGCAGCGCATGAACGCCGCCGGCGGACAGGCCGACCAGCAGATGCCCGGAACTGACGATGCGGTCCACAAGCAGGTCATGCGGGACGCCCATTTCCACATCAATGTTCCAGCCATCGCGGCGATACAGATCAGCAGCCATGCGCACACCAAGCGTATGGGTTTCGCCCGGAACGGATGCAAAGAACGCCATCTTGCCGGAAGGCCGGATCGGTGGGGGCAGGCGGTGGTTGTACGCGCGCATGAGGGCGTAGATCCGACCTGTACCTATGGCCACATCAGACAGGCTGGTCCGGTCTTGCGTCCACCATTCGCCCAACAGCTTTGCCGCCGGCGCCAAATGGCGCAGGTAAAGCACTTCGATCCGCAAGTTGCTGCGGCGGTATTGCTCCACCAGCGCCTGAAGCGGGGCGTCGTCGGCAGAAATCAGCGCATTGGCGAGTTTTTCCAGCGAAGCTGCGCTTTGTCTGACAGGGCGCGATTGTTGCGACACCCGAGTCAGCACTTCCCGCGCAAGCGAAGCGACAGCGTCCGTGGGAAGCTGTGCGCGCAACGTGTCGAAGTCTGCCTGAATGGCTGACAGGTCGCGTTCCGTGATTAACGATGAATTATCGTCACTTAGTGGCATTCTCTTCCCTTGGGAGCGTTTTGATCTCAGCGAATGGCGAGCTGGCAAGACTTTTCGCTTGAACTGTCCCTGTCGATTTACATAGCACCAAAAAAATAGATTGCCAATTCAGTCCCGAATTTAATGAGGTTTTTGAATAGGTTAACGTACATATTTAATGACAGCGGTAATGTACTCAAAAGTATACAACGACTTGGCGTTGCGCGCCTGCTGGCCTTCAGGCGGAAAAAATAGCCTGCGATTCCTATAGTTGCAGGCTGCGGGTCAAGCTCGACCGATGGTTGGGACAACCCTTCAAGCAAGAATATTTTGAGCTTGAAGTAAAACGGCGTGCTACCTATTCTTCTTGATGATCTGAAACAGACGTATTGATTTCATTTGCCTGGTCCGAAGCGGCGCGCGCTTTTGCCAGAAGACAGAACAGGGAAGGCGCGCCGGACAACGCGTTTGCAGGGGCAGACAACTGCAAGCAAGGTTCGGCACCGTAGGGCAAAGGCATGGCATTCATCCACCGTGAAAAGATCCTGTTCAGACACTGCGATCCGGCTGGCATCGTTTTCTACCCACGCTATTTCGAGATGATGAACGACACGGTGGAGGCATTCTTTGATCAGGTGCTGGCCTTTCCCTTCAGCAAAATGCACCAAACCAGCGGTATCCCGACAGTCGAGATCAATACGACCTTTTCCGCCCCAAGCCGTCTGGGGGATGATCTGGAGATTTCGCTGACCTGCACCAAGATCGGTCGCACCAGCCTTGGCCTTGCCCACGATGCGAAGTGCGGCGGAGAAAGGCGGTTCGCGGCCACCTCAACGATCGTGTTCATCGATCTGGAGGGGCGTCCGAAACCGTGGACGGATGATCTGAGGTCAAAAATCAAAGCCCATGCAGAAGGAGCAGCCTGATGGCGCATGACGTTATTCAGCCCGATGGGTGGGCCAAGGCAAAAGGCTATGCCAATGGCATACGTGCCAAGGACAACACGCTTTATGTCGGTGGCCAGATCGGCTGGACCGCGGAGCAGGTTTTCGAAAGCCATGATTTCATCGGACAGATGGAACAGGCGCTGAATAACATTGTCGCCGTTGTCGAAAAGGCAGGCGGGCAGGCCACCGATATCGTCCGGCTGACATGGTATGTGACCGACAAGCGCGAATACCTCAATCGGCAGGCCGAAGTCGGCGCGGTCTATCGCAAGGTATTGGGGCGTCATTTTCCTGCGATGACGATGGTCGTCGTGGCCGGCCTGATCGAGGATGAAGCGCTTGTGGAGATTGAGGCGACGGCGGTTTTGTGACCGCGTCCTGACCGGCTGCCTGCCATTGAATTGCTGCATTCCAACGCTAATTCAGCCGAAACGAGTAGAGCCGCAGGAGCTTTCGCCATGACATTCGCAATGCCGCAAAAGGTGCAGTTCAAACACTGCGACCCTGCCGGGATCGTGTTCTACCCGCGCTATTTCGAGATGATCAACGATTGCGTCGAAGCGTTTTTCGACGAAGCGCTGGAGTACCCGTTCGAGGAGATGCACCGCAAATGCGGTGTACCCACCGCCCAGATCGCTGTCACCTTTTCCGCGCCCAGCTATCATGGGGACCGGTTGAAGATCACGCTGGATTGCACCGCGCTTGGCCGCACCAGTGTTGATCTGCGGATCGAGGCCATCTGCGAGGAGGAGCGGCGCTTTCTGGCGACATCAACGCTTGTCCATATCGACGAGAACGGCAGGCCGACCCCTTGGCCCGATCCACTGCGCGCACGGTTGGCGCAACATGTCAGCAAGATTGCAGCCTGATCACGACGCTACGGGGTTTGGAAAACACCGTCGGTTGTTTCGGCAGTTCAGGCATGATCCGGTTGCCTTTCAGACCCCCGGTCCGCAATCTGCGCGGGGGGGCAATGACATATGAAACGAGCGGACGCACAAGGCCCGGTGGCCCTTATCGGATTTGGTGCAATCGGACGAACCCTTGTGGACGCGCTTTGCAATGAGGGGATTGCAGGTGGGATTGTCGTGCTGGTGCGTGAAGACAAGGTTGCAGAGGCCCAGACCGATCTGAAGCGGATCGTCGCGGGCCGCAGCGAACCGGCGCGAGTGGTCAGTCATCTGGATGACGTGATCAAGGCGCAACCGCGTGTGGTTGTGGAATGTGCGGGCCACGCTGCGCTTGGCCAATTCGGTGGATCTGTTCTGGCGGCTGGCATTGACCTGATCGTTGCGTCGGTGGGCGCGCTGGCGGATGATGAATTGCTGGACGGAATTCGGAAAGCTGCCATTGAAGGCAATGCGCAGATCACCCTGCCTGCCGGTGCAATCGGCGGGATCGATGCGCTAGCCGCGGCGCGGATCGCCGGGATTGAACAGGTCGTCTATATCGGGCGCAAACCGCCACAGGCCTGGGCGGGATCGCCTGCGGAGGCTGCCGTAGACCTGTCCGGGATCACAAAAGAAACCGTGATTTTTGAAGACACCGCCCGGCAGGCGGCACGCCGCTATCCCAAGAACGCGAACGTCGCGGCAACCCTTGCGCTGGCGGGCATCGGTATGGACAGGACCGACGTGCGTTTGATCGCGGACCCGGGCGTCACCACCAACACCCACGAATATCGCGTTGTCTCTTCTGCCGTTGATTTCTCCATGGTGCTGACGGGAAAACCATCGCTGCTGAACCCGAAAACGTCGCAGCTGACGGTTTTCAGCCTGGCGCGGGCAGTGCTTCAACGGTCGGACAGGATCGTGATCTAGGCAATTGGGAACAGCCTTTGACGCTTGCAAGGAAGAAGCGTTGCGGGTTCGTATGAGCCGGGTTTTTGTCCCGAAACCCCTATTTTGTGTCTGGTATACCAAACCACTGCGGGGCTTTTGGCATACATGGCAACGTGCCTCCCCGCCACAGCCCTGAGTGCAATCCCCACCAAGAAAAGCGATTGACGCCACCTATATTTCCATTAATCGTGAATTATGGAATTAAAAATCTCGAATCAACTATCCGTGCTCGGCCATCCTCAAAGGCTGTCCGTGTTCCGCCTTTTGATGCGGCGCTATCCGGATCGGATCCCGGCAACTGAAATTGCCCGGGCGCTTGGCCTCAAGCCGAACACCCTTTCGGCGTATGTGAATGCGCTGTTGCAGGCCGGGCTTGTGACCCAGGAACGTGTCGGCACCTCGTTGCGCTATGCCATCGACATGGACACCACCCGGAACACATTCGACTATCTGCTGCTGGATTGCTGCCGCGGCCGCCCGGAAACCTGTTCGATCAACGCATATCCGGCCCTGTCGAAAGCGGACCCCATGGCGGGGCACAGGTACAAGGTGCTGTTTATCTGCACGGGAAATTCGGCCCGATCAATTCTAGCCGAATCCATAATGCGCGATGTGGCAGGCGATCGATTTGATGCATATTCCGCCGGGACAAACCCCCGGTCGGAGCTGAACCCCTTCGCGGTCGACGTGCTGGCGCAGAAAGGCCATGACGTTTCCGTGCTGCGATCCAAGAACCTGGCCGAATTCCAGGGGCCGGATGCGCCACAGTTCGACTTTGTCTTCACCGTCTGCAATCAGGCCGCAAACGAGGAATGCCCCGCATGGCAGGGACAACCGGTAAGTGCCCATTGGGGATTGCCGGATCCGGTCAAGGCAGAAGGATCCGACGCGGAACGAAGCCTTGCTTTCCAGCAGACCTATGGTGCCCTTCGCAACCGCATTCTTGCGTTCGCGGCGTTGCCGCTCATATCCCTGGACCGGATGTCATTGCAAAGTGCCGTTGATCAGATCGGCCAAACCGAGAAAGGAGGCACCGCATGACTGTCTATGCCTTGAACGGGCTGGGCCGCATTGGCAAGCTTGCCCTGAAACCTTTACTGGCGCGTGACGCACGGATTGCCTGGATCAACGACGCCGTGGGTGATCCGGAAATGCATGCGCATCTGCTGGAATTCGACACGGTCCACGGGCGATGGGACGCCGCGTTCTCTCACGATGAAGGCTCCGTCACCGTTGACGGTGTGACCTTGCCCTTCATCGGAACATCGAACCTGTCCGACCTGCCGCTTGAGGGCGTGGATGTGGTCATTGACTGCACGGGCGTGTTCAAGACCGAGGCAAGCCTTGCGCCCTATTTCGCGGCGGGCGTCAAAAAGGTGGTCGTCTCCGCGCCGGTCAAGGATGGCGATGCGGCGAACATCGTCTACGGCGTGAACGACGACATCTATGATCCCGCACGGCACAGGATCGTCACGGCGGCAAGTTGCACGACGAATTGTCTGGCACCGGTCGTGAAGGTCATACACGAGAACCTGACGATCAGGCATGGATCCATCACGACCATCCACGATGTCACGAACACGCAAACCATCGTGGACCGTCCGGCCAAGGATTTGCGCCGCGCGCGATCGGCGTTGAATTCCCTGATCCCGACAACAACCGGCAGTGCCACGGCAATCACGCTGATCTATCCGGAACTGACCGGACGCCTGAACGGGCATGCGGTGCGCGTGCCCTTGCTCAACGCCTCGTTGACAGATTGTGTCTTTGAGGTGGAACAGGCCACCACCGCCGAGAAAGTCAACGCCCTGTTCAAGGCGGCAGCGGATGGACCGCTGAAGGGCATTCTGGGATACGAGGAACGCCCGCTCGTTTCCACCGATTACACAAATGATCAACGCTCCGGCATTGTGGATGCGGTGTCGACGATGGTGGTGAACGGAACGCAGGTGAAGGTCTACGTCTGGTATGACAACGAGATGGGATATGCCTATCGGCTGGTCGATGTTGCGATGATGGTCGGGGCATCGGTGTGACCGACACATCCGCCCGGCCGGAAGGCCTGTCGGCCTATATCGCTGTCACGGCAGCCTATTGGGCATTCATGCTGACGGATGGCGCGCTGCGGATGCTGGTGCTGCTTCATTTTCACACCCTTGGTTTTTCACCGGTGCAGTTGGCCTATCTGTTCGTGCTTTATGAAGTCGCTGGCATCGTCACCAACCTGTCCGCAGGGTGGATCGCCGCGCGGTTCGGCCTGACATCGACGCTTTATGCCGGGTTGGGCATTCAGGTGCTGGCGCTTTTGGCGCTGACGCAGCTTGACCCGACCTGGACCATCGGGGTTTCGGTGGCTTTCGTGATGCTGGTGCAGGGTGCCAGTGGCGTGGCAAAGGACCTTGCCAAGATGTCTTCAAAGTCCGCCGTCAAGATCCTTGCGCCGCAGGACGGGGATGGGTTGTTCCGCTGGGTTGCCGTTTTGACGGGGTCCAAGAACGCGGTGAAGGGTCTGGGCTTTCTGTTGGGGGCGGCAGGGCTTGGCACATTCGGGTTTACGACTGCTGTTCTGGGCATGGCGGCTGTCCTTGCGGCCATCCTGTTGGCGGTCCTGTTTGCAATGCCGCGCGGGCTCCCAAAAGGGCGCAAGGGCGTGAAGTTTTCGGAAGTGTTCTCAAAATCAAGGAACGTGAACTGGCTGTCGGTGGCCCGCGTGTTTCTGTTCGGCGCGCGGGACGTCTGGTTTGTCGTCGGGATCCCGATCTATTTCTACGCCGTCCTGTCTGATGGCAGTGCCGCGGGAAATCGCGCGGCCTTCTTTTTGATCGGGACCTTCATGGCGTTCTGGATCATCCTTTACGGCGTCGTGCAGGTGGCGTCACCGCGCATCTTGCGGGCAGCCACGCGACCACAGGCGCAGCTGATCGGGGCCGCGCGCGGATGGGCCTGGGTCCTGACGGCGGTGCCAGCGGTGCTGACCGTAGCCGCCTCGACCGCCTCCGGGCCCGAGCCTTGGCTGACGGTTGCGCTGGTTGCAGGTTTGCTGCTGTTCGGGGCGCTTTTTGCCGTGAATTCAGCGCTGCATTCATACCTGATCCTTGCCTTCACCAAGGCGGAGCGGGTCACGATGGACGTGGGGCTTTACTACATGGCCAATGCAGCCGGGCGGCTGGCAGGGACGGTCCTGTCCGGTCTGACCTATCAGGTTGGGGGTCTGACCCTCATGCTGGGAACAGCGACGCTGATGGTTGCCGCATCTGCTGTCGCGTCTGGGAGATTGTCGGGCAGCGTTGGAGAAGTCGAAGCGGGGTAGGGGCCTTTGCACCGAAAACACCCCGGTAAAGGCCTCACGAAGGTGTGTCGTTCAGTGACAGTAACGACGGCTCGAACATATCCGCTTTTGAGGATATTCTGTCAGACACTGAAACGATTGCAGTAGCGCACACCATCAAATTGACCCGGCCTGCGGAAATCTGCGCCCGAAACGACGAAATGGGAAAAACAATGAAACAGATCATCTTTGCGGGCATCGTATGGGCGTTGGCAGCGGTTGGCGCGGCGGCACATTCGAAAACCGAACAGACCACCCCGGCAAGTGGCGCAACCGTGGAAGCGGTCGAGGTCATCGAATTGCGGTTTGACGATCCGATGCGTGTCACCGCCATTTCCCTGTCAGGCCCTGAAGGCGAGGTTGCAATCGAACGCGAAACCGACCTTGACCCCGTAACCCAGTTTCGGGCGTTGCCGTCAGTCGATCTACCGACGGGGGCATATACGGTTGACTGGCGCGGTCTTTCCTCGGACGGGCACCCAATGCGGGGTACGTTTGGCTTTGTCGTCGCTCATTGATCTTGATGGAAGGTCTTGCACCGATCGACGGATGGGCCATTCTGGCGATCATGGCAAAGGCGGCGGAATATCTGATGTCGCTGCTGGCCATGGGGGGGCCGCTGTTTCTTGTGGCGTTTCGGCAAGCCCCAAGTGAAGTGCGGCGATTGGCGCGCCGCATCGCCGTGGCGGCGGCACTGGTCGGCCTTGTGGCTTTGGCCCTGCGTTTCGGCATCCGCGCGGCGCGTATATCCGGCATGGGCCTGCCGGGGGCCGCTGATCCGGTGATGCTCGGGATCGTTTGGGACAGTCCGCTCGGGACAGCTGCGATTTGGCGGGGTCTGGGTCACCTTCTGGTTCTTGCGGTCATGGTTGGCGGCAAGGGCGGTCTTGGCGCGGCGCTGATCGGGGCGCTGTTGATCGCCGTATCTTACACGTTTATCGGTCACGCGCTTACTGAGCCGCGATGGCTGCTTTCCGCCTTGCTGACCATTCACTTGCTTGCCGTGGCATTCTGGATCGGCGCTTTGGCGCCGCTTTTTCGTGCGGTCGGGCATCCTCAGGGGGTGGCGCTTCTCCATCGGTTTGGTCATCTTGCCACCGGGGCCGTTGCGGCGCTTGTCCTCGTTGGCGTGGTCTTTGCCGGACTGTTGACCGGATCGGTCGCCGCATTGGTTACGACCGCCTATGGTTGGACGCTCCTGTTGAAAATCGCCGTGGTAACGGGTCTGATGCTTCTTGCCGCAGTGAACAAATGGCGGCTGGTCCCGGCGCTTGCCTCGGGCACGGGGTCTGCGGCGACCCGATTGCGACGCTCAATCCGTCTTGAAGCTTTCGCCGTTCTGCTCATTCTGGTCGTGACGGCCACGCTCACCTCGGTCACCACGCCGCCGGTGAACCTTTGAAAAGGAGTTTGCATATGCGCCGCCTGTCCCGACGTACCGTGTTGAAAGGAATTGCCGCCTTTGCAGGATCGGCAGGGCTGGCGCGGCCTTCGCTTGCTGAAACGGGGTTGCCGATCTTGCGTGCCGCGCCTTCATCGGCGCAGCTGGCCCCTGCGGGCTACCCGGCAACGCCCGTCTGGGCCTATGCAACCGAAGGCGCGGGCACGGTGCCCGGTCCGGAGATCCGCGTCAGTGCCGGGGAACGGGTTCGGCACCGGTTGCACAACGATCTGCCGCAACCGACTGCCGTTCACTGGCACGGCATTCGGATCGAAAATGCCATGGATGGCGCGGCACCGCTGACACAGGCACCCGTGTCACCGGGAGATGGTTTTGACTATGATTTCGAAGCCCCCGATCCCGGCACCTACTGGTACCACTCCCACAACCGGAGCATGGAACAGGTGGCCCGTGGCCTTGCGGGGCCACTGATCGTGGAGGACCGCGTGCCCTGGCTTGGTGAACCCGGCGCAGCAACCCGCGAGGTGACGCTTGTTCTGGATGATTGGCTGCTGAACGGGGATGCGACCATCATGGAAGACAGATGGGATGACCTGCACGCGGCGGCCCATGGCGGCCGCATGGGCAATACCGTCACGGTGAATGGTGCCGCCTATCCCGATCTGGACATAAGACCGGGAGAGCGTGTTCGGCTGCGCATGATCAATACCGCGACGGACCGGATCATGCGATTGGCACTGCCGGGCCTGTCGCCGCGCTTGATCGCGCTTGATGGCCATCCCGTGCCACCACGGGCCATCGAAGATCTTGTCCTTGCGCCTGCCCAACGGGCCGATCTGGTGGTCGACGGACGCAAGGAAGGCAATCCGCGTGCCGGTCTGCTGCTTGATCCCGGCAACGGGGAGTGGGTGGACATCGCGGCTTTTGTCCATGCGGGAGATACTGTAGCGGAGCACGATCAGGATGTGCGCCCCTTGCCAGCATGGGGCACGCTGCCGACGCCGGACCTGTCGGATCCGCAACACGTACCGATGCTGATGGAAGGTGGGGCCATGCGCGGCATGCGCGAGGCCCGTTACCATGGAAAGACCATGGGTTTCCGCGACCTTGCCGCACAGGGCATGGTCTGGGCCTTCAACGGCGTGGCACATGGCATGGACGCACCATTGTTCCGCGCCTCCCTTGGTCGGACGGTCCGTATGGAATTGACCAACAAGTCGATGTTCCCGCACGCAATCCACCTGCACGGCCATCACTTCACGGTTCTGGCCAAAAGCGGATCAGCCAACCTGGCCGGAGATGTGCGCGATACCGTATTGCTCGGCGCGGATGAAACCGTGGAGATTGCCTTTGTTGCAGATAATCCGGGGGTCTGGATGATCCATTGTCACATGCTCTCCCATCAGAAGTCCGGGATGATGGCATGGTTCGAGGTCGCCTGATCGGCGGCAGGGAAGCGATGGAGATGATCGGGATGGCATGTCCTGTATCGCGCGAATGTTTACCATAATCCGCCTTATAAGTCAGCAGAGCTGACCTAAAAATGCTAGACACTTCCTCGCTGTGCGAATGGCGGCTTGGAGCCCAGAGGCACGAATGCGGCGCGATTCACGAACGTCGGCAATGCGCTCCCGCGACTATTTCTGAGGCTGAAAGTCTTTGCTCGCCAGTAACGCTGCCGCGCCGATCATAAGTGTGCCGCAAACCTTATTTACCAGGCTGAATGAAAACCGCTTTAGTGCCGTGGCGGCTCGGACTCCAAGCCATCCCCAGACCAGCAGGATTGCTCCATCGACCACCAAGTAGGTAACTCCCAAGATCAGAAGTTGAGGCAGCACCGGCATGGTCGGGTCGATAAACTGAGGAAAAAGGGCACCAAAAAAGACGACGGCAAATGGGTTAGCCATCGAAGTCACGAAGCCTTGACGGAACAATCGAAACGATTGACCGGATGTATTTGCGGCAACGTCATTGGGTTGATCTTTCGAGAGGATAAGCTGAACGCCGATCCAAAGCAGATAGGCGACCCCTAACCATTTGATCCAGATGAACGCACTTGCTGAGGTCGCGATGATGGCGGCAAGACCGAAAGCTGCCCCCGTCATTTGCAAGCTGTTGGCAGTTAAATCCCCGGCAATGGTATAGGCACCGCGCCTTAGCCCGTGCCTAACGCTGTTCGATATGATGAGAAGCTGACTGGTATCAGGCGGTGTAGCAAAAAAAACGGCGACAGCTGCCAAATAGATCAAGTACGTTTCCATAGGCATGATCGCGTTCCTTCGATTGCACTACAGCAAGCTAAGGTATTGAGGACAATATGGTCAAACACCCATTGCTGCCACTCCAGTCTGGATGCTGGACGGCGGCAAAGTCCCGCAAACCCACCATCCAAGCTGAAATCCGGACCACCCCAAAGACACCATATCAAGCCTTTCAGGCCATGCGGCACGCCCTGTCGGCGCCTCGATGAACGCCCCCGGTTCGCCGACATGCCAAGTGCAACCGACCTGTGTCAGAGCGCGGATACACCAATCACGATGGGATGCAGCCACAACAGCGCCACGAAGGCACCGACCCCGGCGACAAGGCGCAGGATCAGACCGGGCCAGGACAGCGGGCGATGGAACCGGGGCGCGTGGGCCACGGCGGCGCGCAGGGCCTCCCATTCCGTCGGCCCCACCTCCCGCCGTTTGCGCCGGTCGATCAGGAACCGCCCGCCGACCGCGAAACCGCCCAGAACGCCGAACAGGATCACATGCGCAAGATCGCCGTTCGGCAACAGGTGCAACCCGGCCCACAGCGCCAGCGCCAGCAATACCGGATGCCGCGCCCAGCGGACGATGCCCGCGCGCCGGGGGTCAAATGTGTCGTTGCGCGCCCCGCCAAAGGAAAACGGGTTTGGCCGCGCGATGGTCAGCGCAAGGATCAGGCAGACAGCCAGCATGCCCAGATGCACCACATGCCGCTGCCATGCCATCTGCGGCCAGACCTCCACGTAAGGCGCCTGCCCCGCGGACCAGATCAGCAGGGCCAGCACCGCCAGCGACAGCGCCGAATACCCCAACGCGAACCCCCTCGCCCCGATCCGGCGGGTGAGGCGCGCCTTGATCGCGGGCCGCACCGGGATCGAATGGGTCAGAAAGAACACCGCAAAGATACCTGCAAAGCCTGCCCAGCTCATCTGTCTGCCTTTCTGCCTGTGCGATGCGTCACCGCACCCGTAGGACGCAGATATGCCGAAAGGACGGACATGTCATTGCGCTGCATCAAGGTTCGCATGGCTGCCGCGCCCTCAGTCCTGCGGCAGCAGCGATACGTTCTGCCGGATCTCCAGAAACGACCAGATCGCACGGGTCACCCTGTTTGATCGCTTCTTGTTCCGGCACAGGCAAATCTCAAGGTTCACGTCCCAATCCGCATCGCCCGTCCGGGTGAGGATGCCGTTTTCGATGTCCGGCGCGACAAGGCTGTGGGGCAACCACGCCACGCCGTCCCCTGCCCGCGCCCGGATCCTCAACGCGCCCGCCATTGAATTTTCGTACACCGTGCGCAACCGGCCTGTGACACCCTTCGCCTTGAAAAGCGGCTCAAGATGCCGACCGATGGGGGCCGTGTCCCCGAACCGCAGATAGGGCATTTCGATCCCCTCCCCGTCGAACCGGAACAGCGGCGCGCCATCCGCCTTGGGCTTGCAGACCGGAACCAGCCTGTCCTGCCCGATCACGAGCGTTTCGTCCCGGTGCGCCGCCCGGTTGCCCGCGTCCTGATAGGCGATGACGAAATCCACGCTGCCGTCCCTCAGATCGCGCATGCACCCCGGCAGATCATCCGCCCGCAGCCGTGACAGGATGGGCCCATAGGCTTCTTCCAGCGCCTGCAACCACGCGGGATAAAACCGCCAGCCAATCGAATGCTGCGCGCCGAAGGTCACCACGTATTTGTCCGGCAGCGATTGCGCTTCAAGGATCTGGCTGCGCTCCTGTTCGATGCGGGCCAGCGCCTGCAACCCGGCCTCCAGCATCTGCGTGCCGGCAGGCGTCAGGCTGACCGGCTGGCGCGATCGATCCACCAGCGTGACGCCGACCCAGGCTTCCAGCGATTTGATCCGGCGGCTGAAGGCGGGCTGGCTGAGGTTGCCCAACGCGGCGGCCTGGGAAAAGTTTCCCGTCTGCCCCAGACGCTCAAGATCACGGTAAAGAGATATGTCCATGGCCGCCATGATAATGCAAAATTTGCATAATGTAATCCAAACATAGCATTGGATCGAAATGTCATTCCCGCCCAAGCTGGACGCACCCTCAGACCTCCAAGGAATTTGCCATGGCTGATGCCCAAACGCTTGCCCGTGACCGGACACATGTTGATTATGATCAGTTCCCCCGCGCGGATCTGTGTCACCGCGCAACGCCCATCGAGGCCATGCCACGGCTCAGCGAACTGCTGGGCGGCCCGACCCTGTTCATCAAGCGCGACGATTGCACCGGGCTGGCGACGGGGGGCAACAAGACCCGCAAGCTGGAATTCCTGGTGGGCGAGGCGATGCAGGCCAAGGCCGACATGCTGGTCACGCAAGGGGCGGTGCAATCCAACCACGTGCGCCAGACGGCGGCGGCGGCCTGCAAGGCGGGCATGAAATGCCACGTGCTGTTGGAACGCCGGGTGCCGGATCGCGATGCCGCTTACGAGGAAACCGGGAACGTCTTTCTGGACACCCTGTTCGGGGCCACCCATGAATTCCGTCCTGCCGGACTGGACATGAACGCCGAAGCGCAGACCGTCACCGAACAACTGCGCGCCGATGGCAACCGCCCCTTCTTCATTCCCGGCGGCGGGTCCAACGCGACAGGCGCGCTGGGATATGCCCTGTGCGCCCAGGAAATCGCGGAACACAGCCAGCAGACAGGTCAGCGCTTTGACTGGCTGGTCATGGCCACGGGCAGCACCGGCACGCAGGCCGGGCTTGTCGCCGGTTTCGAAGCCATCGGTCACGACCTGCCGGTGATGGGCGTCAGCGTCCGCCAACCGCGCGAACGGCAGATGAACGCGGTCCATGCCCTGACCCAGAAAACCCTTGAAAAGCTTGGCGCGCCGGGTGTCCCGCTCAGCCGTATCCTTGTTGATGATGGTTATGTCGGCGAAGGGTACGGCCTGCCCAACGATGGCACGCTCGAAGCCATCGCGCTGACCGCGCGGCGCGAAGGCATCCTGCTCGACCCGGTCTATTCCGCCAAGGGCATGGCCGGGTTGATCGGCATGATCCGTCAGGGCTTTTTCAAACCGACCGACAATGTGCTGTTCCTGCACACCGGCGGCTCCACCGCACTATTTGCCTATCAAAATCAGATACTTGCTTCCCTCAACCCACAATAATAACGCGAAAAATATGCGCATCCCAACAAAGGAGAGACCCATGAAAACCAAACTGAAATCACTTGGCCTTGCCGCCGCCGTCAGCGTCCTTGCCCTGCCCGCTTTCGCGGCCGAAGAGGTCAAGATCGGCGTGCCGTCCTGGACCGGTGCACAGGCCATCGCCTATGTGCTGGGTGAAATCGTCACCTCCCGCATCGGCGGGCAGGTCGAATATGTCCCCGGCAACAACGCCACGATCTTTCAGGCGATGGATCAGGGCAAGGGCGACATCGACGTGCACCCCGATGTGTGGCTGCCCAATCAGGAAAGCTTTACCAAGAAGTACGTCGATGAAGCGGGCACCGTCACCCTGTCCTCCAACCCTTACGAGGGCAATCAGGGCTTCTGCGTGACCAAGGACTTCGGCGAAGCCAACAGCATCACCGACATTGCCGATCTGGGCCGCCCGGATGTGGCCGCGCTGATGGACAGTGACGGCAACGGCAAAGGCGAGATGTGGATCGGCGCACCCGGCTGGGCCTCCGCCAACGTGAACGAGGTTAAGACGCGCGATTATGGCCTGCTGGACTTCATCGAACCTATCCGCGCCGAGGAAAGCGTCAAGACCGCGCGCATCAAGGACAGCATCGCCAAGGGCGAAGGCTATGCCTTCTATTGCTACAAGCCCCACGCGGTCTGGTTCATGTTCGATGTGCAGATGCTCAGCGAACCAACCTTTGATGAGGCGAAATACGTCATGGTGCAGCCGTCCGACGATGCCGACTGGTATGAAAAATCCTCCGTTGCGACCAAGGACGCGCTCAAGCAGGTGCAGATCGCATGGTCCAACTCCCTGCCCGACCGCGCCCCCGCCATTGCGGAGTTCTTTTCCAACTTCGCGCTGACCGCCGATGACGTCAGCAGCCTTGCGTTCGAGATCAGCGCAAACGGCAAGGAGCCTGCGGAGGTGGCAAAAGCATGGGTCGACGCCAACTCCGACCGCGTTGACGCGATGCTCGGTCTCTAAGACACTGGCACCACTTGTAAAAACAGGCAGCACTGGCATCCTGCTGGTGCTGCCGACCTGATCTCGGACCTGGGGGGCCATGATGCACGCAGAGACCGTCATCGAAATCTCGAACATCTGGAAGATCTTCGGCGCCCGCCCCGAACAGGCGCTGCAGGCCATCCGCGACCGGGGTCTGACCAAATCCGAGGTGCTTGAGGAATTCAACGCCGTGGTAGGTGTGGCCGATGTCAGCCTGTCGGTAAACCGCGGGGAGATCTTTTGCGTCATGGGCCTGTCGGGCAGTGGCAAATCCACCCTTGTGCGCCACTTCAACCGCCTGCTGGAACCCACCGCAGGCCGGATCGAGATTGAAGGCACGGACGTCATGGCGCTGGGGCCCAAACCCTTGCAGGACTTCCGCAATCGCAAGATCGGCATGGTGTTCCAGAACTTCGCGCTGATGCCGCATCGGTCGGTGCTGGACAATGTCGCCATGCCGCTGGAAATCCGGCAGGTGTCCAAGAACGAACGCATGCGACAGGCCGCCGCGATCCTCGATATCGTGGAGCTGGGCGCATGGGGCGCCAAATTCGCGCATGAACTGTCGGGCGGCATGCAACAGCGCGTCGGGCTGGCCCGCGCCCTGGCCGCCAACCCCGATGTGCTGCTGATGGATGAACCCTTTTCCGCGCTCGATCCGCTGATCCGGCGGCAGTTGCAGGATGAATTCATCCGCCTGTCCAAAATCCTCAAGAAAACCACCGTCTTCATCACCCACGATCTGGACGAGGCCGTGCGCATCGGGGACCGTATCGCGATCATGCGGGACGGCAAGATCGTGCAGATCGGCACCGCCGAAGACATCGTGATGCACCCCGCCGATGACTACGTTGCGGACTTCGTCGCGGGGATCTCAAGGCTGAAGGTCGTGCGCGCCCACGCGGTGATGCAACCGCTTGACGCACATGTCGCCGCCCATGGCCCCCTGCCCGCCGACATGGCCCACGTCGACGAAGGCGAAACCCTGTCCAACCTCATCAACATGGCCATCGATCAGGACGGCGCGATCCTTGTGCGCGACAAGGGCACCGATATCGGCGTCATCACCCGCGCCGATCTGCTGCGCACCGTGATCGAAGGAACGGAAGTGTCATGAACAAGCAAAACCTCAACCCGCTGGACGACACCGAAAGCGCCGCCGCGCTCGCCTATGCAGAGGAGCGGCGCGCGAACATCCGCACCTTCGTGCGCACCAATCCCGATTATTACATCCGCAACTTCGACAAGATCGGCGCATCTTCCCGCTTTACCGCCACCTTCAACGCGATGGCGGGGCTGTTCGGTCCGGTCTGGTTCGGCGCGCGCGGGCTGTGGTCCTGGGCCCTGCCCTTTCTCATCCTCGAAGCGCTGGCCTTCGTGCAAATCGCGCGCGGCCTGTTCGGTGACCTTGCCGCCGACGCCATGGCGCGCATCGCCTCCATCGAAGGCACACTGGACCTGCGCCGCCAGCAGCTTGCAACCGCGATTGAAACCAACTCCGACAAGATCGACGTCTACCGCCGCACGGTCGATCTCGCTCGAAGCCAACATCGGCGGTATCCGTGCGGAAGCCGAAGCGCTGGCGGCCGAAGGGCCGACCATCGCGCTGACCGGGTTGCTGATCCTGCTGCTGGCCAAGGCCGCGCAATCCGTCGTGGCCAACTGGGCGCTTGAGGCGCGGTTTTCCGAATGGTTGTCGGACCGCTCCATCCGCTCCGGCATGCCGGTGCCGCACATCGTCTTCAGCGCGCTTTTCATGGGTCTGATGGTGGTCGCCGCGATGCTGCATTACAGCTTTCCCGACCGCTACACCCTGCTCAGCGACTTTCCCACTGATCCGGGCATCCGCCTGACCAGCATCGACGGGGTGGAGACGTTCTTCAACTGGGCGGTGCTGAACGGCGAGGTGCTGTTCGATGCGATCACCTATGGCATCCGGCTGGTGCTGGACGCGCTGGAACTGGTGTTCGTCAGCACGCCCTGGATCGTGGTGGCATCGCTGATCGTGCTGCTGACTTGGCTGACGGCGGGCATCCGCATGGCAATCTGGTCGGGCGCGTTCCTGGCCTACATGGGGCTTCTGGGGTTCTGGGAAAAGGCGATGACCACGCTGGCGCTCTTGGGCACGGCGGCCTGCCTGTCGATCCTGATCGGCATCCCGCTGGGCATGTTTGCGGCGCGCCGCCCGCGGTTCTATTCCGCCATCCAGCCGATCATGGATTTCATGCAGACCATGCCGGCCTTCGTGTTCATGATCCCGGTCATCGCGTTCTTCGGCACCGGCAAACCCGCCGCCGTGGTCACCACGATGATTTTCGGCGGCACCCCCGTGGTGCGCCTGACCGTGCTGGGTCTGCGCGGCGTGCCCGAGTCGGTGCGCGAAGCCGCCATCAGCTTTGGCGCGAACAAGTGGTACCTGCTGACCAAGGTGGACCTGCCGCTGGCCAGCCCGTCGATCCGCGCAGGCATCAACCAGACGATCATGCTGTCGCTGGCGATGGTGGTCGTGGCATCGCTGATCGGGGCCAAGGGGCTGGGCGAAGACGTGCTGGAAGCGCTGCAATACGCCAATGTCGGACAGGGGATCCTTGCGGGCTTCTCCATCCTGTTCTGCGCGATGATTCTTGACCGGATCGTGCAGGGCGGGCGGCGGTGACACCGCTTGTTCTGGTCCATGGGTTCATGGGCGGCAGCGATCAATGGGCGTTGCAGAAACCGCTGGCGGCCGACCAGCCCCTGATCCGGCCCGACCTGCCCGGATTTGGCCGCAACGCCGCCCTGCCCCCGCTGGACAGCATCGCGGGGTACGCCCGCTGGGTTCTGGACCAATTGGATCAACAGGGGATCACCCGGTTCGACCTGCTGGGCCATTCCATGGGCGGGATGATCGTGCAGGAGATGGTGCGCCAAGCGCCCGACCGCATTGCAAGGCTGATCCTTTACGGCACGGGCGCCGTGGGCGAATTGCCCGGACGGTTTGAGCCCATCGAGACCTCCAGGCACCGCGCACAGGCGGACGGGCCGGACGCCACCGCGCGCCGCATCGCCGCCACATGGTTTCTGGATCGGGAGGCGGCGGCGGAATATCCCGCCTGTGCCACCCTCGCCGCGCAAAGCAGCCTTGCGGCAATCCTGACGGGTCTGACGGCAATGCAGGGCTGGTCCGGGGAGGCACATCTTGCCGACATCACCGCCCCCACGCTGGTTCTGTGGGGCGATGGTGACCGCACCTATCCTTGGGCGCAGGTCCAAACCCTCTGGCAGACCATCCCGCATTCAAATCTGGCCGTGATCCCCGGCTGCGCCCATGCCGTCCACCTCGAAAAACCGTCCCTGTTCAACGCGACAGTCTCTGATTTCCTGCTCAAAGGATAGCCATGCTCAAGGCACGACGAACCGCATGTTCCGGACAAGAAACGCGCCATCCACGGTAAACCAAAGCGGCTTGCCAGACAGGGGCGCGCCCGCGTTGACAAGGGTCTGTACGTGCAGGTGCAAATGCGGCTCCCCCGAATTGCCTGAGTTACCCACCTGCCCGATCACCTGCCCCGCCGTGACGCTGTCCCCTTCTTCGACACGCAAACTGCCCGGCGCGAAATGCGCCAGCAGCACCGCCAGACCCTGACACTCCAAAAGCACGCTGTTGCCGGTCATCACCGCGCGGTTCATCTGCGGCACCGGGTTGTCCGCCACGCCGTCCACCGCCTCAACAACGCGCCCGGCGCAGGGGGCCAGAACATCCGCGCCATAGATCCGATAGACGCGCGGATCGGCGGGCGATATGCCGGGGGCCCGGACCCCAAGCGCATTGATCCCGATGATATCAACCGCACGGCTCTGCCCCCGGAACGCCGCCGCGCTGGGTCTGTTGAGCGTTTCGAAATGCGCATTGATCGCGGGCGTGGCCCCTCCGCTCAGCACCAGATACCGTCCCGGTCCCAGCGGCATGGACAGATCAATCGCCACCTTGGGTGCCGTGCGCCCCTGCAGCGCCGGCACCAGCATATACGCGAAAACCATCGCCAGCAGCACCGCCAGCCCCGCTTCCAGGGTTTGCCAAGACAATTGCACCGGACCCCGCGCCATCAGGCGGCGGTATTGCCGTCCCGCGATCCACAGATGCAGCAGCGCCAGCAACAGCGGCGTCCACCACGGTGGAAACAGCCAGATCCCCGCAACCAGCGCATACGCCAGCCCCAGCAGGATCGCCACCGTCCGCAACAGCCAGCCCGCGCGTGACCCCATCGGTATCACACCGTTCAGCAGGATCAGCGCCAGCGGCACCGCCACCTGAAACAGCGCGAGCTGCATGATCAGATCATTCATTGTGTCCTCCTGCCAGACCGCCACACCCTTCGCACAGATATGAAATCCTACTATGATGGCCGTGGGGTGTTAAGAAGCAGCGCCAGAGGATCAGGGGATGCCGAAGGGATGAAAATCCTGTTGCTTTCATTGGGTATTGTCGCGGCGGCACTTCTGGTCCTTGTCGTGCTGCGTCTTTTGGACGCGCGCGCGGACCGCATCCTTGCCCGCAGCCTGATCGCCGATACTACCGCGACCCCGCCCCGCTTCGAACCCGCGATGCTGGACGGCCTGCCCGACCCCGCCGCGCGCTTCTTTCGCTTCGTGATGGAAGACGGCGCGCCCCTGCACACCGTGGCACGGATCACGATGCAGGGGCAGCTGAACCTTGGCCTCGCTGAAAAGGCTACCTTTCAGGCGATGCAGGCCCGCCAGACCCTTGCCCCGCCCCATGGCTTTGTCTGGCAGGTCCGGCTTGGCGGGCTGTCGAAGGTCACGGGCACCGACGCCTACCGCCCCGACACAAGCTGGAGCCGCTTTCGCCTGCTCGATCTGATCCCGGTCGGGCGGGTGTCAGACAATCCCGATCACCTGCGATCTGCCTTTGGGCGCATGGTTGGCGAAGGTCTGTTCTGGACGCCCGCCGCCTTTCTGCCCGCAACCCGCGCAGGGTGGGATCAAATCGCTTGGCACCCCGTCGACGCGCAAACCGCTGCTGTCGTGGTGCGCCATAACGGGCTGGAACAACGCGCGGAGGTGACGGTCGATGCAGGCGGCTTAGCCCCTGCGCGTGGTCTTTGACCGCTGGAGCAATGCGAACGCCGACCGCCTCTATCGGCTGCAACCTTTCGGCGGTGATCTTGGCGCGTTTGAGGTGTTTGACGGGTTCCGCCTGCCGACACGGGTGGTTGGCGGCAATCACTACGGCACGCCGCTTTATCATCCGTTCTACAAGGCAGAGGTCACGCACATCACATTCCGCTGACCCTTTGGATTCAGCGAGGGCGAGCGATGAAAACCGTCCAGACATCGCGCCGTGACGCCGTTTTTCTTAGGCATAGAAGCAGCCGGTTGGCAGGTTGATTTGGAAAATCATCAATAAAATCAATATTATATAGGGAATTCAGACCCCCGAAGGGTCTTGGTGTCAGCGGTTACCCATGGGTAACCACCCCCTGCCCAACCGGTTACCCATGGGTAACCACCCTTCCCCCAGCGGTTACCCATGGGTAACCGCAACGGCCCTACAAACCGGTTACCCGTGGGTAACCGTCATCCGACAGCACCTGCTCGAAAGCCTTGATCGCCCGCTCCAACTGCGCCTTTGGCAGCGACGCATAATCCACCTCCGAGACGATCCGGCATTCGCCCTGTCGTGCGGTGACCTTGGTTTCGCCCAGATGAAATTCGAACTTCTGCCGGGGTGGCCTGACAGCCGTCACCGGCCCGCCCCCCTGCCCCAATGAGAACGACCGCAGCACTTCATTCTGTGCATCGGCGGTCGACGCGGCCCGCAGCCGCAGTCGCAAATTCTCCAGGTCGGCGCCTTCGGCCTTCAGGCTGCGCGCCACTTCGACCCCGATATTGCGCGGCACCGCCTTGGGCCATCGCAGGTCATCCCCCACCACGTGAAGCAGGGTGACAAAGTTCCGGATGTAGGATTTCTTGGTCTTGTGCAGCGCCCCATAAAGCGTGCCCACCAAGACATGTGGATCACGTTCATCCACCGCGATGTCTTCTGCCGCCGTAAGCGCCACCTGCGCCATCTCCGCAAAGGTCAGATCCTCGCGGACGACGTTTTCCTCGACCATGTCGATATACCGCGCAAGCCGCCCCTGCCCGTCCGGGGCAATGCGCGCGATGATCGTCGCAAAACTGTCGTCCAGCGTCTCTGCATAAAGCTGTGACAGCGCGGTGAACCGCCGCCAGCCTTTCTTGATCTGAAAGCGCCCATCATGGCCGCGATAAAGCTCCACCGGTTCCTTCTGCCCCCGCGCCCGGATCGACGCCTTGAGCTCTTCCATCTCATCCGCCACGGCCACGGCATCCAGATCAAGCCTGTCCCGCGGGAGGTCGTCCGCGTGGATGTCTTCCAGCGGCACGCGGGTCAGGATCAGCCCGTCGGCCTCCGCCGCGCGAAAGGTCTTGGCGTCTTCCGCGTTCTGGCGGCGTTGTTCGACCTTGGCGTCGGTGCTTTGGCTGAGGTTCTCCGCCGTGTCGCGGATCGCAGCCCCCATCGGGCCGACACTGCGGGCGCGCGGCGTGGGCGCGGCGGGTTCAACGGGTTCGAAACCGAACTTGTTCTTCTTGCTCATCTCACTGGTCCTTCTGGCCATCGGCATTGGCGCGCCACGAGGTCAGCAGGGTCTGCTTGAACTCGTCATAGGCGCGGTCGAAACTTTGCCGGGCGCGTTTCCATGTCTCACGGGTCATCTGGCGATAGTCCTGTTCATAGACGCTCATCTGAAAGCGGCCCGATTGTTCCACCGCGCGGGTCATCTCGATTGGGTGGGCGCATACATCTGCCCCGAAAACGTTACGAAATGCATCCATCATCGCACTGTGCAGGGGGTTTGTGCCTTCGAACCGGGTCATCAACAGCCGCACGTCATGGAACCGTTTGGGCAGGGAAATGCCCGCATCCCCGGCCAGTGCGGCGAAGCCTTCGGAGATGTCTTCCATCGCGTCGCCCAATTGACCCAGATAGGAGGTCGTTGAATCGTATTCCCAATAGCCGGGGCCGGAGGGCACATAGAGGATATCCGCCGCAAAGGCCGCGTTCAGAGACTGGTATCCGATGGCGGGCGGGCAATCGAAAATGATCAGGTCGTATTGGTCGTCGGGCAGTTCATCCAGGTACCGCGCCACGCAGCCGAAAAAGGTCCAGGCCTTGTGCAACCCGCGATATTGCGCGCTGGCGAATTCCACAAAAGCCGCGTTGGCGCAGCTTGGGATGATGTCGATGGTGGGCCAGCAGGTCGGCTGGATGAAGTCCTGCACCCGTTGCGCGCCGATGCTTTGCACATCGTCCGGCAGTTCGTCCGCAGCCGGGTAGGGACAATCGTCAGGATCGTCATAGGTGCCCATGATCCGGTCCGCCTCGCGGCACAGATCGCGGCACATGATGCCCCAGACGGTGTTCCATTCCTTTACCTCGTTCAGGCCCATGGAATGGGTCAGCGTGGCCTGCGGATCGAAATCCACGCACAGCACCCGGTAGCCATCAAGGGCTGCGGCGTTCGCCAGATGTTGCGCCACCACCGTCTTGCCCACGCCCCCCTTGAAGTTGCTGACCGCCACCCGCATCGCGCGTCCTTTGGGGCGTTCGGGCGCCAGTTTCTTGCCGCGCAGCCTGACCCGGCGGCGCAGTTCATTGATCTCCGCCAGGGTGAACCAGCGCTGTCGGCCGTCTTCCTCCGTTTCGCCCTGGGGCAGGGAGGGATCATCGGCCAGCTTGCGCCGCAGCGTGTCGGCGGGGACGTCGAACATGAACTGGCTGATCTCCCAGATGGAGAAGGGGCGCAGCGTCTTCACCTCACCGGGGGAGAATGTCGCGCGGCGCACGGCGGCCTGTTGGGTCAGCGACCGCTCGTTCATGGATTGCAGGTCTGAATGGTCTCGCATCTGCTCGCTCTTGTTTTTGTGCCTCGTTTCCTGAATAACGGGATTTGCGCATTTGGGCAAATTGCAAGTTTGCGGAATCCCGTTTTTGCAACGATTCGGAAGAAGCACAGGAAATTGGATGAAGCCCGGACAATATCTGGGGGTCGGGGTGCCCGTTAGGTCCAGAAAAGGGTGACAGCAGATACTAAATATGGTGACAGCAGTCGTGTCACCCTTCACCATATGACCTAAGAATTATTGGATTTCAGGGTGATCTGCCAATTTTCCCGTTCTTCACAACCCGTTGACAAAATACGGGAAGTCATCTCAGATATCACCATCAACAGAATCGTCTCCGATGCAGGGACGGTCGATGGATTGAGGTTCGAGGCACAGACTGCGACAGCAGTGATAACAGGCGGTATTTCTTTGGAACAGGTCAAACGCGTTGGACCACGGGCAGGCGCGCTCAAGTACGATTTGCTGACGGCGCTGACCGTCACGGGATTGCATGGTACGCCGACGGAGCAGACCAGCCTGATGCGGCTCTGTGCACTGATCACGGCGCGCTACAACTGGCGGATTGAGGAAGTCAGCGTGGGACATGCGGAACTGGCGCGCCTTTGGGCGGTGAACGACCGTACCGTCAAGCGAGAGATGAAGCGGCTGATGCAGATGGGGGTGCTGACCTGCATCCGTCCCGGCGTGCGGGGCAGGGTGGGGGCGTACCGGCTGAACTATCGCCGCATCTATGAAATGTCGCGGCCCCACTGGATCATGGTCGGCCCGGATTTCGAGGACCGGATGATCGAGGTGTCGGGCGAACGGACCGTGGTGCGGGTGGATTTCCAGCAGCCCAAGCCTGCCGTGCCGCATCTGGTGTCTGATACCGGGCAGGGGACCTGGGGCGCGGTGCGCCGCATGGTTGCAATCGGAACACCCCGCCCTGTTCGAAAGCTGGTTTGCCAAACTGGTGCAGGCCGATCTGGGACCGGATACGCTGACGCTGCGCGCGCCAAACGGCTTCGTTTCGCGGTATATAGAGACGCATTTTGCGCAGATGCTGGCCAACGCAGTCGCAGCAGAGATGCCGACACCCGATGGCAGGCCGCGCCGGATCACGCTGACGACCGGGTCTTAGCGGATGCGGTTATTCCGCGCGCGCGGCACGGACCCAGGCGACGATGGTGGCACGGGCTTCATCATCCATCGCAAGCGCGTTGGGCGGCGGCATGGCGTTGCTGACGCCTGCATGCAGATAGATCTGGTCAGCGGCGCGGGCCACGTCCGAAACAGTCTCTAACACGACACCTTTGGGCGGCCAGCGCACCCCGTCCCACACAGGTTCGCGGGCATGGCACATGGAACAATTGCCCAATACGGTGTCATAGGCCTCTTCAAACCCCGGCGCGCTGGCGTAGTGTTGTTCATAGGGCGTCAGCGCGCGTGCCTCGGCTTCTTCATAGCTTTCGATCCCCGAAGCGGTGGACAGCCAGGCAATGATGATCATCAGGATCACGGTCACGGCCCAGGTCCAATGCGGCCCGCTGCCGGTGGCGTGCATGGTGTTGAAGTAGTGCCGGATCGTGACGCCGGTCAGAAAGATCAGGCTGGCGATGATCCAGCTGTATTCGGTACCGAACGACAGCGGGTAATGGTTCGACAGCATGAGGAACACCACCGGCAGCGTCAGGTAATTGTTGTGGGTGGACCGCAGCTTGGCGATCTTGCCGTACTTGGCATCCGGCGTGCGCCCGGCCTTGAGGTCGTTCACGACGATGCGCTGGTTCGGCATGATCTGGAAGAACACATTGGCGGTCATGATCGTGGCGGTGAAGGCCCCCAGATGCAGCAGCGCGGCACGGCCCGTGAAAATCTGATCATACCCCCATGCCATGACGACCAGCAGCACAAAAAGCAGCAACATCAACAAGGTAGCATGTTCGCCCAGCTTTGATTTGCACATGAAATCATAGGCGATCCACCCGATCGTGAGCGAAGCGGCGGAGATCACGATCCCCTGCCAAAGGCTCAGGTCCGCCTTGGTCGGGTCAAGCAGGAACAGCTCCCCCCGACCCAATAGACAATCATCAAAAGCGCCACACCCGACAGCCAGGTCGTGTAGCTTTGCCATTTGTGCCAGGTCAGATGTTCGGGCAGGCGGGCAGGGGCCACCATGTATTTGGTGGTGTGATAGAACCCGCCGCCGTGCACTTCCCATTCCTCTCCCGCGGCACCTTCGGGCAGGTCGGGCGCTTCGCGCAGCATCAGATCAAGTGCTATGAAATAGAAAGACGCGCCGATCCATGCCATCGCCGTGATGACGTGCAGCCAGCGGACGGAAAAGCCGATCCAGTCCCAGACGATAGCCAGTTCGAACATTGCACGCTCCCGTAAGTGGTGGTTTTCACAGCCTAGGCGGTGACGCATTGTTTTGCTATTGTAGCAAAACTTCAAGCAGCATCAAAAAAAGCCAAACAATGTCCTATCTTGATAACATCCGGACCTTCGTGCGTGTCTATGAACTGGGCAGCATGTCGGCAGCGGGGCGGGATCTGCGCATTTCGCTGCAGCGGTCACGTCGTCGCGGATATCGCAGCTTGAAGAACACCTGAGCGTGCGGCTGTTTCAGCGCACCACCCGCAGCCTGACGCCGACCGAACAGGGCAAGGCGTTCTATGGCGGGGCGAGCGAGATCCTGGAAGCGGTCGAGAGCGCCGAGGCGCAGGTCGTCAACATCACCGATAACCCCAAGGGGTCGCTTTATGTCGCCGCACCGTTGGGGATGGGGCGACGGTTGATCGCGCCGCTGGTGCCGGGGTTCCTGCTGGAATATCCGGAGGTGAACCTGCGGCTGCGGCTGACGGACCGCAAGGTGGACCTGACCACCGAAGGGCTGGATCTGGCGTTCTTTCTGGGAGAACCCGAGGACAGCAACCTGCGCATTCGCAAGATCGCGGATGTGGAACGGATTCTGTGCGCCAGCCCGGATTACATCGCAGCGCATGGCAATCCGGCGGATGGCGGCGCGCTGATCTCCGGCGGGCATGAGTGTCTGAACCTGCGTTTTCCCGGCGCGACGGAGTTCCAGTGGCGGTTGCAGACCGCCGAGGGGCCGAAGCGGTTTCGGGTGACGGGGCGGTATGAATGTGATGATGGTGATGTGCTGACCCAATGGGCGCTGGCGGGCAACGGCATCGCGTTGAAGCCGCTTTTCGAGGTGGCCGAGCATGTGAAGGCGGGCCGTCTGGTGCCCGTGGCGGAGCAGACACCGCCGGTGCCCATTCAGATGGCGTGTCTGTTCACCCACCGGCGCAGGCAAGACCCCAAGACGCGGCTTTTCATGGAATACGTGATCGCGCGGATCACCCCGGCGGTGCGTGACGAGGCAGCCCCCGATCAGCTGCCGCGATAGGTGGAATAGCCGAACGGCGACAGCAGCAGCGGGACATGGTAATGTGCAGGGGCCGACATGCCAAAGCGCAGCGGGATCACGTCAAGGAAACGCGGGTCCTCCGGCGGGGTGCCGGTCGCATCAAGGTAGTCGCCGGCGTGGAAGACCAATTCATAGGTTCCGGTTTCGAAGGCTGCCGTCGGCAGGATCTGTTCGTCCGTGCGCCCATCGGCATTGGTGATCAGCGTGTTCAGCGGTGTCCGTGTCGTGCCATCAATCCTGAAGAGTTCGATCTTCAAGCCTTCTGCAGGACAGCCGCGTGCGGTGTCCAGTACATGCGTTGTCAGATACCCGGTCATGTCGTTCCTCCTGACGGTCAAAACCTTATAGACAGGGAAGGGGCGCGGGGGCAAAGGATCGGCAACCGAAGGCTCTTTCGTGTATTTTTTGAAAAACAGGCGGATTGTTTTGAAATATAGCTATGCCACCCAAGGGGGATAAGACGTGCAACGATACCCACGAGACATGACAGGCTATGGGGCGACCCCGCCGACGGCGGACTGGCCGGGCGGCGCGAAGATCGCCGTGCAGATCGTGTTGAACTACGAAGAGGGCGGAGAGAACAACATCCTGCACGGGGATGCCGCGTCCGAGGCGTTTCTGTCGGAGATCACCGGCGCGTCCGCTTGGCCGGGGCAGCGGCACTGGAACATGGAATCGCTCTATGAATATGGCGCGCGGGCGGGGTTCTGGCGCGTGCACCGGTTGCTGGGGGAGATGCCCGTGACCGTCTATGGCGTGGCTACCGCGCTGGCCCGTGCGCCCGAACAGGTCGCGGCGATGATCGCGTCAGGCTGGGAGATCGCCAGCCACGGGTTGAAGTGGATTGAACACAAGGACATGCCCAAGATGCAGGAGCGCGCCCAGATGGCGGAGGCCATTCGCCTGCATACGCAGGTGACGGGCACGCCACCGCGCGGCTGGTACACGGGGCGTTGTTCGAACAACACCGTGCGGCTGGCGGCGGAAACCGGGCAGTTTGCCTATGTCGCGGACAGCTATGCCGATGATCTGCCTTATTGGCTGGACTTTGACGGGCATGACCAGCTGATCGTGCCCTACACGATGGATTGCAACGACATGCGCTTTGGCATTCAGGCCGGGTTCACCAATGGGGATCAGTTCGAAAGCTACCTTAAGGACAGCTTTGATTATCTTTATGCCGAAGGGCAGGCGGGTGCGCCCAAGATGATGTCGATTGGCCTGCACTGCCGTCTGATCGGCCTAGCCTGGTCGTGCGGCGGCCCTGCGCCGGGTGATCGATCATATGAAATCCCATGACGACGTCTGGTTCGCGACCCGGCTGGAGATTGCCGAACACTGGGCCAAGGCGCATCCCCCCGCCAAGGCGCTGCGCCCGTCGCAGATGGAACATGCCGCCTTTGTCGAGGCGTTCGGCGGCATCTTTGAACACAGTCCCTGGGTTGCCGAAGGGGCCTATGACCTGGAACTGGGCCCGACCCATGACACCGCGCGCGGCCTGCATCAGATGATGGTGCGGGTGTTCCGCAGCGCAGCAGAGGAAATGCGCCTTGCAGTGCTCAAGGCGCATCCTGATCTGGCAGGCAAGCTGGCGGCGGCGAAACGGCTGACAGCGGAGTCCACTGCCGAACAGGCCTCTGCCGGGTTGGACGCGCTGACCGATGCGGAGCGGCAGCGGTTCACCGAATTGAACGACGCCTATACCGCTGAATTCGGGTTCCCCTTCATCATCGCGGTGCGGGACCACACCAAATCCAGCATCATGGCGGCGTTCGAACGCCGGATCGGGCAGGGCAGGGCGGCAGAATTCGCCGAAGCCTGCCGACAGGTGGAACGTATTGCCGAACTGCGCCTTGCGGAAAAGCTGGCGTCATGAGCACGCGGCTGGGGATCACGCCCCTGACGGCAGCGGATTTCGCCCCCTACGGTGACGTAATGGAAGCCGCAGGCGCGCCGGACAAGCTGATCAATCAGGGCAAATGCGGGCGTTTCCACGACCGGGCGCGGCTTGATTTCTCCGATGGCAGGGCCGGCGTCAGCATCTTTGAGGGAGAGGTGGAGACACTGCCCCTGACGCTAGCGATGATGGAGCGTCATCCGCAGGGCAGTCAGGCCTTCGTGCCGATGACCGATGATCCGTTTCTGGTCGTCGTTGCGGCGGATGGGGGCGGCGTGCCGGTAAATCCGCGCGCCTTTCGGACCGCGCCGGGGCAGGCGATCAATTTTCATCGTGGCACCTGGCACGGCGTGCTGACACCACTGGCCGCACCGGGACTTTTTGCCGTGATCGACCGCATCGGCGACGGGGCCAACCTTGAAGAACACTGGTTCGATCAACCCTACATCATCGACGACCAACCAGACCGGCAGTGAAAAAGTCGGCGCACTCCAACACCAAGAGGGACTAACCATGACAGATGCTTCCATCGGGACACCGGCACAGCTTCGTGATCCGAATTTCACCCCGGCCCTGCACCGCGCGGTGCCGCTTGGCATACAGCACGTATTGGCCATGTTTGTCTCTAACGTGACGCCTGCGATCATCATCGCGGGCGCGGCGGGCTTTGGTTTCGGCTCTGACGCGGGGGCGCAGGGCTTTCCGGACATGACGTACCTCATTCAGATGTCGATGCTGTTTGCGGGCATCGCGACCCTGTTCCAGACGATTGGCCTGGGCCCGGTCGGTGCGCGGCTGCCGATTGTGCAGGGGACATCCTTTGCGTTCATTCCGATCATGATCCCGCTGGTGGCGGGCAAGGGGGTGGAGGCATTGCCGGCCCTGTTCGGCGGCGTGTTGATCGGGGGCTTGTTCCATACGCTGATTGCGACCTTTATCGGCAAGATCCGTTTTGCCCTGCCGCCGCTGGTCACCGGGCTTGTGGTCACGATGATCGGTCTGGCGCTGGTCAAGGTGGGCATTCAATACGCCGCCGGCGGCGTCCCGGCCATCGACAAGCCGGAATACGGGTCCCTGCTGAACTGGTCGGCGGCACTGGTCGTGATCTTCGTGACGCTGGCGCTGAAGTTCTATGCGCGGGGGATGCTTGCGGTGTCTGCCGTGGTGATCGGGATTGCGGTGGGATACCTTTATGCGATGGCGATGGGCATGGTCACCGTCGAAGGCATCGCGACAAGCTGGGGCCGCGCGGCACCCATCGCCTTTCCGGTACCGTTCAAATACGGGATCGAATTCAGCGTCGCGGCGATCATCGGCTTTTGCCTGATGGCCTTCGTGTCGGCGGTTGAGACGGTCGGCGACGTGTCGGGCATCACCAAGGGCGGGGCAGGGCGCGAAGCGACCGAAGCGGAGATCACCGGCGCGACCTATGCCGACGGTCTGGGGTCTGCGGTGGCAGGTGTCTTTGGCGGCTTTCCCAACACGTCGTTCAGCCAGAACGTCGGCCTGATTGCCATGACCGGTGTGATGAGCCGCCACGTGGTGACCATCGGCGCACTGTTCCTGATACTGTGCGGGCTGGTGCCCAAGGTCGGCGCAGTGATCCGCACCATTCCGATCGAGGTGCTGGGCGGCGGTGTGATCGTGATGTTCGGCATGGTTGTGGCTGCCGGCATTTCGATGCTGTCGGACGTGAATTGGAACCGGCGCAACATGGTGATCTTCGCGATTTCCCTGTCGGTGGGTCTGGGTCTGCAACTGGACCCCAAGGCGGTGCAATACCTTCCCGATACGCTGCGTATCCTGATGACATCGGGCTTGCTGCCTGCCGCGCTGATCGCGATTGTGCTGAACCTGATCCTACCGGAGGACCTGTCGGATGAGTCCGTTGAAGAGGTATCGGGCGGCTTGCAGGGCCACGGCGACGGGTCGCTTGGCGGGCGCTGATGCCTGAGTTCTGGGGGAAGGCCCGGTCGCGTGATCGGGCCTTTTTTCGTCTCTGACGCAGGGGTTTCGGCCTAAACGCCCGACATCAGGATATCCACGGCACGGATGATCCTGTCACCCTCATCGGCGGCGCTGCCTGCGGCCTGCAAGCCGGAGCGGCGCACCGCCGCAATCAGCCGTGTGGCAAGGACAAGGCGGCGTTCGCCAAGCTGGATCGTGGGATTAAGATGTGTCACGGCGGGGTAATCAGGCAGCAGCGGGATCACCACGACTGCCGGATCAGGGGGCAACAGATCGCTTTCAACAACGACCATGGCAATGTCGCCATGCACGGCAATGTCAAAACGCTTCAGCCCTTCCATGTCGCCCCTGCGGGCCCGGCAAGGATATCGGACAGCGGGTGATCGTGGGTGTCGTGCCAATCGGCCTGCGCGGCAAAGGCGTCGGCGTTTTCGGCAAGCCAGTTCTGCTGCTCCGCCTCCGCCACGGCGCGCCGCAGCGCATCGTCAGCCACGGCAGAGACGTTCACCCCAAGGGTGCGCGCGGCATCCAGGGCCGCGGCGTCGAGGGTCAGGGATGTCTTGCGTTTGGTTGCAGTGGTCATACGGTTACACCCGATGGAATATACCGTATGAATATACCACAAATGGAGGATTGATCAAGCACAGGCTCTGATACGCCTAGAAATCGACCTCTATCGCGACGCCTTTTTCAATGGCCAGATCAACGACGCGTGCCGCGACCGCCAGATCCTGAAGGCCCACGCCCGTGCCGTCAAACAGCGTGATTTCATTGTCAGACGTCCGGCCCGGGTGCGTGCCGTTGATCACCGCGCCGATCTGGTGCACGTCGCTTTCTGCGATCAGCCCCGCGGCGATGGCGTGCTGTGCCTCGCCGATGCTGGTGGATTGCGCGACCTCGTCGGTAAACACGGTCGCGCGCGCCAGCAGCGCCGCTTCGACCTCCTGTTTGCCCTTGGTGTCGGTGCCCATGCAGGCGATGTGGGTGCCCGGCGCGATGTGATCCGCCATGATCGTCGGCGCGAAGGTGGAGGTGATGGAGATGATCACGTCCGCCTCTGCCAGACCGTCCAGTTCGACCGCCTCGAACGGCACGCCGGCCTCTGCCGCGACCTTTTCGATATTGGGCAGCATCTCCGGATGATAGTTCCAGCCGATGACCTTTTCGAATTCGCGCTGTTCCAGTGCGGCGCGCAGTTGGAAGGTGGCCTGATGGCCGGCACCAACCATGCCCATGACCTTCGCATCCTTCCGCGCCAGATGCTTGATCGAAACGGAGGAGGCAGCGGCGGTGCGCAGCGCGGTCAGCAGGTTGCCGCCCACCATGGCGCGGACCATGCCGGTGTCGGGATCGAACAGGAAGACCGTGGACTGGTGGTTGATATGCCCGAACTTTTCAAGGTTGTTGGGCCAGTAGCCGCCCGCCTTCAGGCCCAGCGTCAGCCCCGCGCGGTCAAACCCGCCCTTGAAGCCGTACAGTGCGTCTTCATGGTCGATGGCCTCGCGGATGACCGGGAAGTTGTAGGCGTCTTCGGCAGCCATGGCGGCAAAGACCTTTTCCACGGCGTCAAAGGCCGCATCGCGGGTCATTAGGGAGGCGATTTCGCGTTCGGGGACGATGTGCATTTTGGGGGGGTCCTTGGGGTATTTGGCGTAAAGGTGCGCAGTTAATGCGAGCATCGGTGCGCAATGAATGCGCACCCTACGGATGGTGTGATCGAGCGGGTGTAGGGTGCGCGTTTACCGCGCACCGTCGTCGATCAATACGCCTTGCCGCGTGCGGACACGGGCCAGACGGTTTCGACCTTGCCGCCCCGCACACCGACATACCAGTCGTGCACGTTGCACGTGGGGTCGCAGTGGCCCGGCACCAGCCGCAGCTTGTCATTGACCTTGAGCACCCCGTCGGGATCCGCCACGACGCCGTGTTCATCCGAACACTTGACGTATTCCACATCATCGCGCCCGTAGATGAACGGCAGGCCGCTGTCGACCGATTGCGCCTTCAGGCCCGCATCGACAATCGCCTTTTCCGGCTTGGCGTGGGACATGACGGTGGTCAGCAGGAACAGCGCGTTTTCCCATTCGCCTTCGTCGATCCGGTTGCCGTCCTTGTCGAGGATGCGGCCATAATCGGCGTCCATGAACGCGTAGGAGCCACACTGCAGTTCATTGAACACGCCGGACGCGCTTTCAAAGTAGTAGCTGCCCGTGCCGCCACCGCCGACGATGTCACATTCCAGCCCTTCGGCCTTCAGCGCGGAAACGGCGTCCTTGACCATGTCGATGGCGATCTGGGTCTTGCCCTGCCGTTCCTCATAGCTGTCGAGGTGCTGCATCGCGCCCTGATACGCCTGAATGCCCGCGAACTTCAGCCCTTCGGCCGCGTCGATGGCCTTGGCCAGCTCCACCACCTGCGGGGTGGTGGTCACGCCGCACCGGCCCGCGCCGCAGTCGATCTCCACCAGACATTCGATCTGGGTGCCGTGCTTGACCGCGCCTGCGGACAGGTCCGCGACGTTGGCCGGATCGTCCACACAGCAGATCGCGCGCGCGCCCCATTTCGGCAGACGCGCCAGACGGTCGATCTTGGCCGGGGCTGTCACCTGGTTGGAAACCAGCACGTCCTTGATGCCGCCGCGCGCGAACACTTCCGCTTCCGACACCTTCTGGCAGCAGACGCCACAGGCCCCGCCAAGGGATTCCTGCAGCTTCTGCACGTCGACAGATTTGTGCATCTTGCCGTGGCTGCGGTGGCGCATGCCGGCGGCCTTGGCGAAATCGCCCATCTTCTTCACGTTGCGTTCCAGCGCATCCAGATCCAGCACGAGGCAAGGGGTCTGGATGTCCGCTTCGTCCATGCCGGGCAGGGCAGGGATGTCATAACCGACTTCGTAGTCTTCGAATTTCGCATGGGTGTTCATGGCGTGCGTTCCCTTCACTTGATCCATGGCAATTTGTCGAGATCGACATTGCCGCCTGTTACAATCACACCGACCCGCTTGCCCGCGAACCGGTCCTTGTTCTTGAGGATGGTGGCCAGCGGCACCGCGCAGCTGGCTTCCATGACGATCCGCAGGTGCTTCCAGGTGATCTTCATGGCGTCGATGATCTCTTCCTCGGAGGCCGTCAGGATGTCCGTCACGTGGTTGGACACGAAATGCCAGGTGCGTTCCTTCAGCGGCACCAGCAGGCCATCCGCGATGGTCTGGGGCGCATCATCGGCGATGATGTAGCCCGCTTTGAAACTGCGATAGGCATCGTCGGCCTGCTCCGGCTCTGAGGCGATGATCTGCACTTCGGGGGCCAGTGTGGACAGCGTCAGACAGGTGCCCGAAATCATCCCGCCGCCGCCGATGGGCGCGACCATCATGTCCAGCCCGTCAACCTGTTCGATGAATTCCTTTGAACAGGTGCCTTGCCCCGCGATCACGCGCGGATCGTTGTAAGGGTGCACAAAATCACCCCCGGTTGCGGCCTGCACCTTGGCAAATGTTTCTTCGCGCGACGTCGTCGATGGTTCGCATTCGGTGATCACGCCGCCATAGCGGCGCACGGTGTCCTTCTTGGCCTGAGGTGCCGTGCGCGGCATGACCACGTTGCACGGGATGCCCCGGCGCATGGCCGCATAGCTGAGGCAGGAGGCGTGGTTGCCCGACGAATGGGTCGCCACACCGGCCTTGGCCTGTTCATCGTCCAGCCCGAACACCGCGTTCGCGGCCCCGCGCACCTTGAAGGCACCCGGTTCCTGAAAGTTCTCGCATTTGAAGAACAACTCGGCCCCGGTCAGTTCGTTCAGATAGGCAGAGGTGCGGATCGGTGTCCGGTTGATGTGCGGCTTGATGCGTTCATGGGCATCCAACATGTCCTGATAGGTCGGCAGGTCGAGCTTGTCATCGTCCAGCATCATGCAGCGTCCTTGTGTGCGGCGGCCGGGTTGGCGCGGTAGAATTCCTGTGCCGCGGCAACGCCGGAGCCCAGCTTGATATCAAGGCCCAGATCGACCATGCACATCTCTGCCGTGGCCAGACCGCTCAGCATCATCACATCCGTCAGGCTGCCCAGATGGCCGATGCGGAACACCTTGCCTGCGACTTCCCCCAGACCCACACCAAAGGCCACGCCATAGGTGTCGGCGGCATGGGTCACGATGTCAGTGGCGTTGAACCCTTCGGGTGTGCGGATCGCGCTGACGGTATCGGAATAGACGTCCGGCGATGCGGCACACAACTCAAGCCCCCAGGCGTCCACCGCGCGACGCACGCCATTCGCGATGCGGGCATGGCGGGCAAAGACGTTTTCCAGCCCTTCCTCCAGCAGCATGTCCAGCGACAGCTTGAGACCGTTCATCAACCCAACGGGCGGCGTGTAGGGAAAGGCGCTGGCGTCATAACCCTTTTGCATGTCCTTGATGTCAAAGAAGGTGCGCGGCAGCGTGGCCGTGTCGGCGGCAGCAACGGCCTTGTCGGAAAAGCCAACGATGGCCAGACCGGCGGGCAGCATGAACCCCTTCTGGCTGCCTGTCACGGCGATATCCACGCCCCAAGCGTCGAACTGGAAATCCATCGACGCGATGGAACTGACGCCGTCCACGAACAACAGGGCAGGGTGGCCCGCCGCATCCAGCGCCCGGCGCACGGCGGCGATGTCGGATTTGACGCCCGTCGCGGTTTCATTGTGCGTCGCCAGCACGACCTTAATGTCGTGGCCGGTGTCGGCGCGCAGGATCTCTTCGTACTTGGCGGCAGGCAGACCCTGACCCCAAGGCGTCTCCACGATCTGCACATCCAGCCCGTGACGCTGGCACATGTCGATCCAGCGATGGCTGAACATCCCGTTGCGCGCGGCCAGAACCTTGTCGCCCGCGCTGAGCGTGTTGGTCAGCGCCGTTTCCCAGCCTCCCGTCCCGGTGGAGGGCAGAATGAAGACATGCGCGTTATCGGACTTGAGCACCTTGCGCACACCTTCAAGGCAGGGATGCAGGATCTTGCCGAATATCGGTGAGCGATGGTCGATGGTGGCCATGTCGCAGGCTTTGCGCAACTCCTCCGGCATATTCGTGGGGCCGGGAATGAATACGGGGTTCTGGAAGCTCATGCTGGTCTCCTTTTGGCGTTGACCTAACGTAGGGAGGTTCGATGGCGAGGGATATTTTTTTGAAAACATTTTTCATTTCGAGGCAGTTTCGAAAAAACGCCTGTTGTCAGAGGGTTAAATTTTTCATATCGTGAATGCAAATTTCACTTTGAAAGAAATAGTACTAATGACCGCTCAGGATTCGCAGAATCAGACAGCCCGTAAATCGCGCGGTCGGCCCCGCGACTGGCATGACAAGACCGCCCAGAACACGATCAAATCGCTCGACCGCGCGATGGAGGTGTTCGAATTCCTGAGCGAGGCACAGGGCAAGACGCTGTCGACGCTTGCCGCCGACATGGGGCAATCGCCCGCCACGATCTACCGCATCCTCGTCACGCTGGAGGGCAGGGGGCTGGTGGAGTTCGACCAGATCGATCAGGTCTGGCACATCGGCCCGCGTGCCTTCGTCATCGGCGCGCGGTTCCTGCGCCGAACCAGCCTTGTGGATCGCGCGCGCCCCATCATGCGGCAGCTGATGGAACAAACCGGGGAAACCGCGAACCTTGGCATCGAACAGAACGGCCATGTGCTTTTTGTCAGCCAGGTGGAAACACACGCCAGCATCCGCGCGTTCTTTCCGCCTGGCACGCTGTCGCGGCTGCATGCTTCCGGGATCGGCAAGGCGCTGATGGCGCAGATGGACACCGCACGGGTCGACAAGCTGCTGGCGGCGCGGCCGTTGGAAGAATTCACCACCTTCACGCTGACCCGGCGGGATGCTCTGCTGGCCGATCTGGCGGAGACCCGCGCGCGCGGTTTCGCCATCGACGGGGAGGAACGCAATCTGGGCATGCGCTGCATCGCGGCGCCGGTGTTCGACCTGCACGGCGAAGCGGTGGCGGGAATATCCGTCTCCGGCCCCACATCGCGCGTGGGGGCGGACCGGGTCGCCGATTTCAGCCCGGCGGTGGTGGCAGCGGCGCGGGATCTGACGGCGGCCGTCGGGGGCGTGCCGCCGACCGCGCAAACCTAGCGCAGCGTCAGCGGCATCTGCCGGTTCACGTCCTTGTATAGCAGATAGCGAAACCGCCCCGGCCCCCCGGCATAGCAGGCCTGCGGGCAAAACGCGCGCAGCCACATGTAATCCCCGGCCTCCACCTCGACCCAGTCGGTGTTGAGCCGGTAGGCGGCCTTGCCCTCCAGCACGTAAAGCCCGTGTTCCATCACATGCGTTTCCAGAAACGGGATCACCGCGCCGGGTTCAAACGTGACGATGTTGACATGCATGTCATGGCGCATGTCCGCAGGATCGGCAAAACGCGTGGTGGCCCATTTGCCATCGGTGCCGGGCATGACCGTGGGTGCGATGTCCTGTTCGTTGGTGATGATGACCTCGGGCGGGTCGATCCCGTCGACCGCCTGATAGGCTTTCCTGATCCAGTGGAACCGCAGGGTGTCATCGGTGGTGTTGCGCAAGGTCCATTTCAAATCCGGCGGCAGATAGGCATAGCCGCCGGGGGTCAGGTCATGGGTCTGCCCGTCGACATCAAGGCGGGCCGTGCCTTCGACCACGAACAGGACGGCCTGTGCGGTGGGATCGGTTTCGGCCCGGTCGGACCCGCCGCCGGGGGCCACTTCCATGATGTAGTGGGAAAAGGTTTCCGCAAACCCGCTCAGCGGTCGCGCGATCACCCACAGGCGCGTTTCGTCCCAGAACGGCAGGAAACTGGTCACGATATCGCGCATGGTGCCGCGCGGGATCACGGCGTAGGCCTCCGTGAAAACCGCGCGGTCGGTCAACAGCTGATCCTGCCCCGGATGGCCGCCCTTGGGGGCGTAGTAACTGGCTGACATGGCGTGTCGCTCCCTCGTTAACTCTGGGGGAGTGTACGGGACACCGCCTGCAAAGCTACGGGTCTTCGCAGGGTAGAAGTCTTCGGGATTTTTTGAAAATGGCGGGGCGTGCGGGGCGCATGAACGTAGGGTGCGCATTTACTGCGCACCTTGGTGTCAGGGTCTAATGGCGGACGGTGCGCAGTAAATGCGCACCCTACGGCACAGCGTTACCCCTGCTGTGCTTTCAACTCCAGCCGACGGGCGTGGAGGGTGGGTTCGGTATAGCCTGAAGGATCCTGCGTGCCGCCGAACACCAGATCACAAGCCGCCTGAAACGCGATGCCGTCAAATCCCGGCGCCATCGGCTGGTAGGCCGGGTCGCCCGCGTTCTGCCGGTCCACCACTTCCGCCATCTGGCGCAGGATCGCATCGACCTCGTCCTTGCTGACCACGCCGTGATGCAGCCAGTTCGCCACATGCTGCGCGGAGATACGGCAGGTCGCGCGGTCTTCCATCAGGCCCACATCGTTGATGTCAGGCACCTTGGAACAGCCGACCCCCTGATCAATCCAGCGCACCACATATCCCAGAATGCCCTGCACGTTGTTCTCCACCTCGCGCCGGATCTGGTCCTTGGTCCACTTGCGATAGCTGGCGACGGGAATGTCCAGCAACGCCTCCACATAGGCGCGCCGCCCGCCCTTGGCGATCTGCGCCTGCACGGCAAAGACATCGACCTTGTGATAGTGCAGCGCATGCAGCGTGGCCGCCGTGGGGCTGGGCACCCAGGCGCAATTGGCCCCGGCCTTGGGGTGTTCGATCTTGGTCTCGATCATCGCGGCCATGTTGTCGGGCACGGCCCACATGCCCTTGCCGATCTGCGCACGCCCCGACAGACCACATTCCAGCCCGATATCGACGTTCTGGTTTTCATAGGCCGTGATCCAGCCCTTGCGCTTGATGAAATCCTTGCGGCTGAACGGTCCGGCTTCCATGGAGGTGTGAATTTCATCGCCCGTCCGATCCAGAAACCCGGTATTGATGAAACAGACCCGGCTTTTCGCCGCGCGGATACAGGCCTTGAGGTTCACGGACGTGCGCCGTTCCTCGTCCATGATGCCCAGTTTGACCGTGTTGGCGGGCAGGCCCAGCACCTTTTCGACGTGATCAAAGATCTCGGTGGCAAAGGCGACCTCTTCCGGCCCGTGCATCTTGGGTTTGACCACATAGACAGACCCTTCGACGGAATTGCGCATGCCGCCCGTTTTCTTCAGGTCGTGCAGGGCGATCAGCGTGGTGATCATGGCATCCATCATGCCTTCGAACACCTCGTTCCCGTCCCGGTCCAGGATCGCGGGATTGGTCATCAGGTGCCCGACATTGCGCACCAGCAAAAGCGCGCGACCCTTGACCGACATCTCCCCGCCGCGCGGCGCGGTATAGGCGCGGTCGGCGTTCAGCGTGCGGGTCATTTCTGTACCGCCCTTTTCAAACGTCTCCGACAGATCGCCTTTCATCAAGCCCAGCCAGTTGGCATAGGCCAGCACCTTGTCTTCGGCATCGACGCAGGCCACGGAATCTTCCATGTCCACAATCGCAGACACCGCCGATTCCAGCAGCACGTCCGCCAGGCCGGAGGGGCTGTTGCGCCCGATGGGATGGGTGTTGTCGAACACCAGTTCCACATGCAGCCCGTTGTTGCACAGCAGGACCGACGTGGGCGCATCCGCGTCGCCCCGGTAGCCCACGAATTTCTCCGGTGCGATCAGGCCGGTGCCATCCACCAGCAACGCGCCGTCCCTGACGGTATAGGACCCGGCGGCGGCGTGGCTGGTGCCCTTGACCGGAAACGCCTCATCCAGGAACACCGCCGCACGGGCCACCACCCGGCCCCCGCGCCCGTCATCAAAGCCCCCCGCAGGCGGCGGCGTGCCCATCGCATCGGTGCCATAAAACCCGTCATAAAGACTGCCCCACCGCGCATTCGCCGCATTCAGCACAAACCGCGCATTGGTGCTGGGCACCACAAGCTGTGGCCCGGCGATGCTGGCGATCTCGGGATCAACGTTGGTGGTGTCGATCTGGAAATCATCACCCTCCGGCAGCAGATAGCCGATCTCGGACAGGAACGCCTTGTAGGCAACGCCGTCATGCGCTTGCCCCTGCCGCTCCCGGTGCCAGCTATCAATCGCCGCCTGCAGGTCGGCGCGCTTGTCCAGCAAGGCACGATTGCGCGGGCTGAAATCATGCACCAGCGCGGAAAGGCCTAGCCCAAAAGTCATCGGGCGCAACCCCGGTTCCCGGCAGGGCGTTCCCTTCAATGAAGTCAACCAGTTCAGCTGCAATGGCAAGATCAGCGCGATCCAGGCGGTCAGTCGTCATCTTTTTGAATTCCGTATTCTTGGTCAGGTCAATGCACACCATGTAGACGGTGGTATACGCGTCGACTATCCCGAAACGGGCCCGGTTGACCAGTCCGTTGCCGCGCGCCCCTGCGACAAGGCAAAGAG